>CAXUNA010000129.1:0-9001 GCA_964252095.1 uncultured Jatrophihabitans sp.
GCGCAGTCGGCGGGGCGTGAGAACCTCCTCGGCGGCCCGGCCGTCTTCGCCGCGACCCGTTCCGGCATCGCCGGGTTGCTGTCCACCGCGACGACCTCGGCGCCGGGGAACAGCCGCGCCAGGGCGAGCGTGCCGGCGCCGGTGCCCGCCCCGAGGTCGACGATCCGGGCGGGGGCACCGGCCGCCGTCACCACCAGGTCGTGGACGCGCTCCCACGACGCCTGCAGCGCCTGCGGGTCGAGGTCGAGCAGCTCGGCGAGCCCGGCGTCGTCGGCGTGGCCGCCCGCGCCGTGGTCGTGGGTGTGGTGGGGGCGCTCGGCCGGCGCGTGGTGGTGGGTCACGACGACGACGCTAGGGCCGTCGTTGCAGAACCGCACGGGATCGTGCAGTACTGCAACACGTGCGGGTCAGCCGGTGCGCTCGACCACGCCGTGCACGACCGCGGCCAGCGCCCGGCGCGGCGGGGCGTCCGGCAGCCCGGAGAGGATCGCGACCGCCGAGTCGGCGTAGGTCTGGAGGGTCTGCCGGGCCTGCGCCAGCGCTGGCGAGCGCCGCATCAGCGCGAGGGCCTCGGCGTGCTCGTCGTCGTCGACCAGCGGCGTGGACACCAACTCCCGCAGCCGCACGGCGGCCGGCTCGTCCGAGGTGTCACGGAGCGCGAACAGCACCGGCAACGTGGGGACGCCCTCGCGCAGGTCGGTGCCCGGCGTCTTGCCCGAGTCGGTGCTGTCGGAGGCGATGTCGATGATGTCGTCGGAGATCTGGAACGCGACGCCGAGCTGCTCGGCGTAGCGCCGCACCACCTCGGTCGCGGCGTCGGACGCCCCGGCGAAGCGGGCACCGAACTCGGCCGAGGTCGCGATCAGCGAGCCGGTCTTGTCGGCCAGCACGCCGAGGTGGAACGCCACCGGGTCATCACCGTCACGCGGGCCGACGGTCTCCCGGATCTGTCCGCTCACCAGCCGGGCGAACGTCGAGGCCTGCAGCCGGACGGCCCAGGGGCCGAGGTCGGCCAGCAGCTCCGACGCCCGCGAGAAGAGGAAGTCGCCGGTGAGGATCGCGACGGTGTTGTCCCAACGGGCGTTGGCCGACGCCGAGCCGCGCCGCACCTCGGCCTCGTCCATGACGTCGTCGTGGTAGAGCGTGGCGAGGTGGGTGAGCTCGACGACCGCCGCGGCCGTCACCACCTCCGGCACCGCGGGCGAGCCGAGGTGCGCGCACATCAGCGTCATCAACGGCCGCAGCCGCTTGCCGCCCGCGTCGACGAGGAAGCGGGCCGCTTCGGCGATGAACGGGTCGTCCGAGCGCACCGTCTCGCGCAGCAACTCCTCGACGGCCGCGAGCCCGCGGCGCAGGTCGGAGTCGAGGACGGGGTCGCCGAGGGCGAGCCCGAGGGCCTCGGTGGTCGGTCCGCTCACCCTCGCAGTGTCGCAGCCCCGGTCGCGATGTCGATGAGCGGCTGCGGGACGACACCCAGCAGCACGGTCACGACGACACCCGCGGTGAGCGCGACCGTGGTGAGGGGGGACGGCACGGCGATGTCCGGCGGGTTCTCCGGCAGCGGCGCGAAGAACATCAGCACGACGATCCGCAGGTAGAAGAACGCCGCCACCGCCGAGGTGACCAGGGCGATCACGACCAGCTGCGGGGCGGAGGAGTAGGCCGCCCGGAACACGTAGAACTTGCCCGTGAACCCGGCGGTGAGCGGGATGCCCGCCATCGACAGCAGCAGGACGGTCATGAGCAGCGCCACGAACGGGCTGCGCTTGGCCATGCCCGACCACTGCGAGATCCGGGTCGCCTCCCCGTTCGGGTCACGGACCAGCGTCACCAGCCCGAAGGCCGCGATGGTCGCGAAGCCGTAGCCCGAGAGGTAGAACAGCACGCTCGCGATGCCGTCCTTGGACAGCGAGATCAGGCCGACGAGGATGAACCCGGCGTGGGCGATCGAGCTGTAGGCGAGGATGCGCTTGATGTCGGTCTGGGTGAGGCCGAAGACCGCACCGACCACCATCGAGACGATCGAGACCCCCCAGAGCACCGGCTTCCAGTCCCACGAGGTCGTGCCGAACGCGACGTACAGCACCCGCAGGATCGCGGCGAACGCGGCGACCTTGGTGCAGGCGGCGAAGAACGCCGTGACCGAGGTCGGCGCGCCCTGGTAGACGTCGGGGGTCCAGCTGTGGAACGGGGCGATGCCCGCCTTGAACAGCAGGCCGACCAGCAGCAGGGCGAGGCCGAGGAACAGCAGGGTGTCCGAGCGGCCACCCTCGCTCGTGGCGCGGAAGATGTCGGCGAGGTCGACGCTGTTGGCGTAGCCGTAGAGCAGCGCCAGGCCGTAGAGGAAGAACGCCGACGCGAACGCGCCGAGCAGGAAGTACTTGACGGCCGACTCCTGCGAGAGCAGCCGGCGACGACGCGACAGCCCCGCCATGAGGTACAGCGGCAGCGACAGCACCTCGAGCGCCACGAACATCAGCAGCAGGTTGTTCGCGACCGAGAAGATCAACATGCCGGACACCGCGAACGACGCCAACGGGAAGATCTCGGTCTGCACCCGCGTGCTCTCGGCCAGCCGGCGGTCCGCCGAGGAACCCGCGACGAGCGAGGCCTGCGCGACGATCGCGCTGCCACCCTCGACCGAGCGCTCGGCCATGAGCATCACGGCGAGCAGGGACAGCACGAGGATCAGCCCCATCATGAACTGACCGAAGCCGTCGATCGCGATCGCGTTGCCGACCGTGACCGCCTGGTCGTCGCGCTTGAGCACGAGGCAGACGAAGGCGACGACGGTCGCGACGATCGAGAGCGTCACCTGGGTGGCGTACCGGGACTCCCGGGGCGCGAACGCCTCGACCAGCACGCCGACCAGCGCGGCCGCCAGCATCACGAGGATCGGCAGCAGCGCCCCGTACGCGATCGAGGGGGACTGGAAGGTCATCGTCCGGGTCCGTTCGCCGTGACCGCAGCCGGTGACGCGGGCTGCGGATCGGTGGTGTGCAGGTCCTGAAGCGTCGCGGTGACCGCGGGGTTCACGACGTCGGTGACGGGCTTCGGGTAGAAGCCGAGCACGATGATCAACACCAGCAACGGCGCGACCGCGAACACCTCCCGCGCCTTGACGTCCTTGAACACCTTCACCTTGCTCGAGAGCGTGCCCTGCATCGTGCGTTGGTAGACCAGCAGGATGTAGAGCGCGGCCAGCACGATGCCGGTGGTGCCGAGGACCGCGAGCCCCTTGTGCCGCGTGAAGCTGCCCAGCAACACGAGGAACTCGCTGATGAAGGTGCTCATGCCGGGCAGCGCCAACGCGGACAGGCCGGCCAGCAGGAACAGCCCGCCCAGGATCGGCGTCTTCTTGGCCGTGCCGCTGTAGTCGCCGATATTCCGCGACTTGCCGCGCACCACGAGCATGCCGACGACGAGGAACAGCGCGCCGGTCGAGAGGCCGTGGTTGACCATGTAGAACACTGCGCCGGTCTGGCCCTGTGTGGTGAACGCGAAGGTGCCCAGCCCGATGAACCCGAAGTGGGCGATCGAGGTGTACGCGACCAGCCGCTTCATGTCGCGTTGCCCGAACGCCTGGAACGAGGCGTAGAGGATGCCGATCACCGACAGGATCAGGATGGTCGGCGCGAAGAACTTCGACGCGTCCGGGAACAGCGGGATGCAGTAGCGCAGGAACCCGAAGATGCCGACCTTGTCGAGCACGCCGACCAGCAGCACGCCCGCCCCGATCGGCGCCTCGGCACCGGCGTCGGGCAGCCAGGTGTGGAACGGCACGAGCGGCGCCTTGATGGCGAACGCGAGGAAGAAGCCGAGGAACAGCCACTTCTGCGTCGCGCCTTCCGGCACCGTCCCGATCAGCTGGCCGAACGAGAAGGTGTGCGCCGGCGAGGTGACGTACAGGCCGATCACCGAGGCCAGCATGACCAGGCCGCCGAGCAGCGAGTAAAGGAAGAACTTCACCGCCGCGTACTGCCGGCGCGGGCCGCCGAAGCTCCCGATGAGGAAGTACATCGGGATGAGCATGGCCTCGAAGAACACGTAGAACAGGAACACGTCGGTGGCGATGAAGACGCCGACGACCATGAACTCGAGCAGCAGCACCAGCGCGAAGAAGGCCCGGCCGTCACGCGTGGTGTCGCCGTCCGCCTCCTCCATGTCCGAGGCCTTGTCGAAGCTGTTCCACGAGAACAGCAGCACACACGGCACGAGCACGACGGTCATCGCGACCAGCACCAGCGCGATGCCGTCGACGCCGAACGCGATGTGGGCGCCGAAGGCCTTGATCCAGTTCCAGCTCGCGGAGAACTGGAAGCGTGGGCCGCCCGCCTTGAACCGCAGGCCGACGACGACGGTGTCGACGAGGGTCGCGATCGAGAAGCCGAACCCGACGAGCTTGGCCAGCTGCTTGTCCCCGCGCGGGACGAGCATGACCACCGCGGAGCCGACGAGCGGCAACAGCAGCAGGACCAGCAGTTCGTAGGAGTTGCTCATCAGCTGAACCTCACCGCGAGCAGGGCGGCGACGACGGCGACCGTGCCGCCGAGCATCGTCAGCGCGTAGCTGCGGACGTAGCCGGTCTGGGTCCGGCGCAACCGCCCGGACCCGCCTCCGAAGCCCGCCGCGATGCTGTTGACCGCACCGTCGACGACCTTGTTGTCGAAGAAGACCAGCGCGGCCGTGAGCCACTGACCCGGACGCATGAGGACCGCCTCGTTGAAGTCGTCGGCCCAGAGCCGCTTGCGGGCGGCGCGCGTGAACACCGAGACCCGCTCGGGGGCGACGGCCGGCACCGGCCGGCGGCCGAACCAGAGCACCGCGACCAGGACACCGAAGGCGACGACGACCAGCGTGATGACGGTGAGCGCGACCGGCGCGATGGTGTGGCTGGTCGCTTCCTCCGGCGCGCCGATCGACGGCGAGAGCCAGTCGGCGACGTGGTTGCCGGTGGTGAGGAAGAAGCCGCCGACCACCGACAGCACCGCGAGCACGATCATCGGCGCGGTCATGACCGGCTTGCTCTCGTGCGGGTGGGCGGGCGCGCCGTTCAGCTCGATGCCGTGGCCGTGGTCGTCCTCCCAGCGCGGCTTGCCGTGGAAGGTCATGACGAACGCGCGGGTCATGTAGAAGGCGGTGAGCCCGGCGCCGACGACCGCGACGATCCCGAGGATCCAGCCGCTGGTGCCACCGTGGTCGAACGCGGCCTCGATGATCTTGTCCTTCGTGAAGTACCCCGTGAGGAACGGGAAACCGATGATGGCGAGGAAGCCGCACAGGAACACCCCGTACGTGATCGGCATCTTCCGCCACAGGCCGCCGAATCTTCGCATGTCGATGGTGTCGTTCATGCCGTGCATGACCGAGCCCGCCGAGAGGAACAGCGCGGCCTTGAAGAAGCCGTGGCCGAGCAGGTGCAGGATCGCGATCGCGTAGACGCCCGGGCCGAGGCCCGCGGCCAGGAACATGTAGCCGATCTGGCTGACGGTGGAGTACGCGAGCACGCGCTTGAGGTCGTCCTGACCGCACGCGGAGATGCACCCGTAGAGGATGGTGATCGCCGCGATGATCACGACCGCCGTGCGGGCACCGTCGGAGTGGTCGAAGATCGGGAACGACCGGGCGATGAGGTACACGCCGGCGGTGACCATCGTCGCCGCGTGGATCAGGGCCGAGACCGGGGTGGGGCCCGCCATGGCGTCGGCGAGCCAGCTCTGCAACGGGAACTGACCGGACTTGCCGCAGGCGCCGAGCAGCAACGTCAGCCCGATGGCGAGCGCGATCCCGGTGCTGCCCTGCCCGACGACCGCGAACACGCCGTCGAACGAGGAGGTGCCGAAGTACGCGAACATCAGCATGATCGCGACGGACAGGCCGACGTCACCGACCCGGTTGAAGATGAACGCCTTCTTGGCGGCGGTCGCGGCGTCGGGACGCTCGTAGTAGAAGCCGATGAGCAGGTACGACGCGACACCCACGCCCTCCCAGCCCACGTAGAGCGAGAGGTAGTTGTCCGAGAGCACCAGCAGCAACATGGCGGCGACGAACAGGTTGAAGTAGCCGAAGAACCGGCGCTTGCCCGGGTCGTGGCTCATGTAGCCGATCGCGTAGACGTGGATCAGCGACCCGACGCCGGTGATCAGCAGCGCGAACGTCAGCGACAGCGGGTCGATCCGCAACCCGGCGTCGACGTGGTAGCTGCCGACCGCGATCCAGTCGAAGAGCTTGAGGCCGATCTCGCGCTTGTCGTCGGCCTGGCCCTTGACGGAGAAGAAGATCAGCAGGGTCAGGACGAACAACGCGATCGGCACCAGGGTGCCGATCGCCGCGGCGACCTTGTTGACGAACTTGCCGAACGTCAGCAGCAGGATCGCGGAAACGGCTGGGACCGCGATGAGCAGCCAAGCGGCGCTCTGGATGCCGGAGGCAGCGGTCACCGGTGGGATCCCTTCATGTCGGCAGGCGGGGACAAACAGTCGAGGAGGCTATCGGGCACGCGGCTCAGTACTTCAGGAGGTTGGAGTCGTCGACGTTCGCGGAGCGTCTGGTACGGAAGATCGACATGATGATCGCCAGCCCGACCACGACCTCGGCGGCGGCGACGACCATGACGAAGAACGCGATGATCTGGCCGTCCAGGCTGCCGTTGATGCGGGAGAACGTCACCAGCGACAGGTTCACCGCGTTGAGCATCAGCTCGACGCACATGAACACCACGATGGCGTTGCGGCGGACCAGGAAGCCCACCGCGCCGATGGTGAACAGCGCCGCGGACAGCACCAGGTAGTAGGTGGGGCTCATGAGCGGGTGTCCTCCTGGTCGATCTCCGACCCACCGGCGAGCTCGCCCTCGTGGTCGAAGGGGTCGTCGAGGTACCGGCGCCGGGTGGTCTCGGCGCCCGCCTCGGTGAACTCGTAGCCGTCGCGGACGGCGGCGACGACCGAATCCATGGTCGGGGTGCCGTCGGGGAGCATCGCGGGCGTGGCGATGGAGTCGCCCGACGCGTAGACGCCCGGGCCGGCGTGCGACTGCGGCCGGTCGGTGCGGAACCGCGCCCGCGCCAGCTGCTTCTGCGTGACCTTCGGGCCCTCGCGCTCGACGTGGGCGAGCACCATCGCGCCCAGCGCCGCGACGATGAGCAGCGCCGAGGTCAGCTCGAACGCGAACAGGTAGCGGCTGAAGAGCAGGTTGGCGATCGCGTTGACGTTCTGGCCGCCCGCGTTGGTGCTCGCGAGGTCGACCGGCTTGATCCCGGCCACCGCGCGGCCGACGCCGATCGCGACCAGCAGCGCGAACCCGATGCCGAACAGCGCCGCCGCCCAGCGCTGACCACGCAGGACCTCGACCAGCGAGTCCGACGAGTCACGGCCGACCAGCATCAGCACGAAGAGGAACAGGATCATGATCGCGCCGGTGTAGACGATGATCTGCACCAGCCCGAGGAACGGGCCCTGCTCGATGAGGTACATCGCGCCGAGGCTCAGCATCGTCGCGACCAGCGAGAGCGCCGAGTGGACCGCGTTGCGGGCGAGCACCATGCCGATGGCGCCGGCCAGGGCGACCGGGCCCAGGATCCAGAACGCCACCGCCTCACCGAGCGGCACGCTGTTGTGCATCAGCGGGCCGGCGGCCTCGAAGGTCTGCGAAGCGAGCACTGCGGCACTCATCAGTGGTGGCCCCCGACCTCGATCGCGCGGCCGGTGATCGGCTTGCCGGCCACCTTCGCGGTGCTCTGGACGGCGCCTTCCTGCAACGGGGCCTGCGCCGCCTCGACGTAGTAGGCCTTCTCGTCGTCGCCGAGCCGCATCGGGTGCGGCGGGGCCTCCATGCCGGGAAGCAGCGGCGCCATGAGCTGCTCCTTGGTGTAGATCAGCTGCTGGCGGTCGTCGAGGGCGAGCTCGTACTCGTTGCTCATCGTGAGCGAGCGGGTCGGGCAGGCCTCGATGCACAGGCCGCAGAAGATGCACCGCAGGTAGTTGATCTGGTAGACGCGGCCGTACCGCTCACCGGGCGAGAACCGCTCGCTCTCGGTGTTGTCGCCGCCCTCGACGTAGATGGCGTCGGCCGGACACGCCCAGGCGCACAGCTCGCAGCCGACGCACTTCTCCAGGCCGTCGGGGTGCCGGTTGAGCACGTGCCGGCCGTGGTACCGCGGCGCCGTCGGGTAGACGTCGAAGGGGTACTGCTGCGTGTAGACCTTCTTGAACATCGTCGAGAAGGTGAAGCCGAAGCCCTTCGCGAAGCCCGCTGCGCTGCCCTGCGGTTCGCCCGGGGAGCCGACGTGCACCGCCTGCGGGGTGCGCAGGCCGGGTGAACTCTCCCGCCGTGCGGGCGTGGTCCCCGATCGCTCGGCGGGGAGGTTCTCGTCAGGCATGTCAGTCCTCGTCGGTGGTGTCGTCGGTGGACTCGGAGTCGCCGCGACCCGCACCCGCGAGCGCCTTGCGACGCTGCTCACGGGTGAGGCCGGCGGTGGGCGACCGGGTGGCTCGTGCGGCCGCCGGGACCCGGAGGTCGAGCGGCGGGGTCGGGAAGGCCGGGCCGAGCCTGGCCTCCTCGAGGTCGTCGGCGTCGGAGATCGCCTTCTTCCTCGCTTGTGCGGTCTCGTACGCGAGGGTCACCGAGATGACGATGATGACGAGCGGGACCGCGAGCACCAACGCGGTGACGTACCAGGACGTCCCGCGGTTCTTGAGGGTCTGCACGGTCGCGACGGCCATGATCGTGAGCAGGTTGATCGGGATGAGCCACTTCCAGCCGAGGCTCATGAACTGGTCGTAGCGCAGGCGGGGCAGCGTGCCACGCAGCCACACGAACACGAACAGGAACGCGATGACCTTGCCGGTGAACCACAGCACCGGCCACCAGCCGTCGTTCGCGCCGGCCCACAGCGAGATCGGCCACGGCGCGCGCCAGCCGCCGAGGAACAGCGTGGTCCCGAGCGCCGAGACGGTGACCATGTTGATGTACTCGGCGAGGAAGAACATCGCGAACTTGAACG
>CAXUNA010000130.1:0-8990 GCA_964252095.1 uncultured Jatrophihabitans sp.
CGGCCCCTCGACCCCGCGGCCGTCGCCGCCGAGCTCGGGTTCGACGCCCCGGCGGAGAACTCCATCGACGCGGTGAGCGACCGCGACTTCGCCGCCGAGTACCTGTTCGCGGCGACGGCCGCGGGGTCGAGGGGCAGCGACGACCCGGCGAGCGCACCGGACCCGAGCGGCGAGACCGCGGCCCGGACGTCCCAGTCCCGCAGCCGGGTGACGTCGCGCAGCAACGCCTGGGCGTGGGCCAGCAGGTGGTGACCCAGCAGCACCGGTTGCGCGTGCTGCAGGTGCGTCATCCCGGGCATCGCCACCCCGACGTGGGCGTCGGCCTGCCCGGCCAGGGCGTCGACGAGGTCGAGCACCTGACCCACCAGCACCCGGACGTGGCCGCGCAACCACAGCCGCAGGTCGGTGGCGATCTGGTCGTTGCGGCTGCGCCCGGCGCGCAGCTTGCCGCCGACCGCGCCCAACCGTTGCACCAGCTCACGTTCCAACGCACCGTGGACGTCCTCGTCGTCCGGGTCCGCGTGCAGCGTGCCGGCGAGCACCTCGGCCAGCAGCTGCTCGAGGCCCGCGAGCATCGTGGCGAGCTCGTCGTCGGTGAGCAGGCCGGCGCGTCCGAGCACCCGGGCGTGCGCCATCGACGACCGCAGGTCGACCGGCGCGAGCCGCCAGTCGAAGTGGGTGGACAGCGACAGCGCGGTCAGCTCCGGGGACGGCCCGCTCGCGAACCGGCCGCCCCACAGACGACCGGCCGCGGTGCCGCTCGTGGTGCCGCTCGCGGTCGGCTCAGTCAACGCCGGCCTCGATCGCGGCGTGGTCGAGGGCGGCTTCGTCGTCGCCCGGCGCGGGGTTCTGCACGATCTGCTCGGCGCCGCCGGCCGGCAGCGCCCCGAAGAGGGTCCCGTTCTCGACCAGCACCTGCCCCTGGTCCAGCGGTTGCCCGGCGTAGAGCTCGAGCTTGGCCCGCGAGTCGGCGATGTCGAGGTTGCGCATCGTGAGCTGGCCGATGCGGTCGACCGGCCCGAAGGCGGCGCTCTCGGTGCGCTCCATCGACAGCTTGTCGGGGTGGTAGCTGAACGCGGGGCCCTCGGTGCGCAGGACGGTGTAGTCCTCGCCGCGGCGCAGCCGCAGCGTCACCTCGCCCGTGACGACCGACGCCACCCACCGCTGCAGGGGCTCGCGGATCATCAGCGCCTGCGGGTCGAGCCACCGGCCCTCGTACAGCAGCCGGCCCAGCCGGCGTCCCTCGGCGTGGTACGCCGCGACGGTGTCCTCGTTGTGGATCGCGTTGAGCAGCCGTTCGTAGGTGATCCAGAGCAACGCCATACCCGGCGCCTCGTACACGCCACGGGACTTGGCCTCGATGATGCGGTTCTCGATCTGGTCGGACATGCCCAGACCGTGCCGGCCGCCCACCGCGTTCGCCTCGGTCACGAGCGCGACCGGGTCGTCGAACCCGACGCCGTTGATCGCGACCGGACGACCGCGCTCGAACCGCACGGTGACGTCCTCGGTGTCGATCGCGACGGCCGGGTCCCAGAACCGCACACCCATGATCGGCTCGACGATCTCCAGGCAGACGTCGAGCTGCTCGAGGGTCTTGGCCTCGTGGGTGGCGCCCCAGATGTTGGCGTCGGTCGAGTACGCCTTCTCCTTGGAGTCGCGGTAGGGCAGGTCGTGGTCGACGAGCCACTGGCTCATCTCCGCGCGACCGCCGAGCTCGGACACGAAGTCGGCGTCGAGCCAGGGCTTGTAGATGCGCAGCGAGGGGTTGGCGAGCAGGCCGTAACGGTAGAACCGCTCGATGTCGTTGCCCTTGAAGGTCGACCCGTCGCCCCAGATGTGGACGTCGTCCTCCTGCATCGCGCGCACCAGCATGGTGCCCGTGACGGCCCGGCCGAGGGGCGTGGTGTTGAAGTAGGTGCGGCCGCCGGAGCGGATGTGGAACGCGCCGCACGCGATGGCGGCGAGCCCCTCCTCCACCAGCTCACGACGGCAGTCGACGGCCCGGGCGATCTCGGCGCCGTACTGCCGCGCGCGCTCGGGCACCCCGGAGATGTCGGGTTCGTCGTACTGGCCGATGTCGGCGGTGTACGTGCACGGGACGGCACCCTTGTCGCGCATCCAGGCGACGGCGACCGACGTGTCGAGACCGCCGGAGAAGGCGATGCCGACCCGTTCGCCGACGGGGAGTGACGTGACGACCTTGCTCATGGCGGGACGGGCTCCTCAGGACTGGTCGTGACGCGGGGCGACGAGGTCGCGGAAGTGTTGGGCGAGGCGCGGGCCGCCCTCGGGATCGCGGGCCACCACGAGGATGGTGTCATCCCCGGCGATGGTGCCGAGCACCTCGGGCAGGCCGGCGCGGTCGACGGCCGACGCGAGGAACTGCGCCCCGCCCGGCGGAGTGCGCAGGACGACGAGGTTGCCGCTCGCCTCGGCCCCGGTGAGCAGCTCGCCCGCGAGCCGCGAGAGCCGTTGCGGCGGGGCGTCGCCCGCCCGGCGCACGGCGACCGGCGAGCCGTCCTCCGGCACGACGTACACCGGCATCCCGCCGTCCGGTGGACGCAGTTTCACGGCCCCCAGCTCGTCGAGGTCGCGCGAGAGCGTGGCCTGGGTGACGTGCAGACCGCCGCCCGCCAGCCGGTTCGCGAGCTCGCCGTGGGAGCGGATCGGCTCCCGCGAGAGGATGTCGACGATCCGCGCGTGACGGGTGGCCTTGCTGGGCCGGTCGAGGCCGGCCTCGGCCGTCATGCCCGGTCCAGCAGGAACGCGAGCAGGGCCTTCTGCGCGTGCAGCCGGTTCTCCGCCTCGTCCCAGATGGGCGAGTCCGGGGCGTCGATGACCTCGGCCTCGATCTCCAGCCCGCGGTAGGCCGGCAGGCAGTGCAGCACGACGACGTCGGGGCTGCTCGCCGTGAGTGCCTCGCGGGTGACCGCGTAGTTGCCGAACAACGTCATCCGCTCGGCCTTCTCGTCCTCCTGGCCCATCGACACCCAGGTGTCGGTCGCGACGACGTCGGCGCCCGCGAACGCGGCGGCCGGATCCGTTGTCACGTGCACCGATCCCCCGGTGACCGCGGCGATCCGCTCCGCGTCGGCGACGACCTGCGGATCGGGCAGGTACCCCGCCGGCCCGGCGATGCGCACGTGCATGCCGGCGGTGGCGCAGCCGAGCAGGTAGGAGTGCGCCATGTTGTTGGCGGCGTCGCCGAGATAGGAGAACGTCAGGCCCGCGAGGGTGCCGCGCCGCTCCGCCACGGTCTGCAGGTCGGCGAGGATCTGGCACGGGTGGAAGGCGTCGGACAGCGCGTTGACGACGGGCACGCCCGCGTACCGAGCCATGGTCTCGAGGTCGGCCTGGGCGAACGTGCGCCACACCACCGCCGACGCCATCCGCCCGAGGACACGGGCGGTGTCGGCCACCGGCTCGCCGCGACCCAGCTGGCTGGTGGCGGAGTCGATGACCAGTGGCAGGCCGCCGAGCTCCCCGATGCCGACCGCGAACGAGACCCGCGTGCGGGTCGACGGCTTGTCGAAGACCACCGCCACCGTGCGCGGGCCCGACAGCGGGGCGTGGGCGAACCGGTTCGTCTTCATGTCCGCCGCGAGAGCCAGGACCTCCGCCTGCTCGGCCGGGC
Organism: uncultured Jatrophihabitans sp.; assembly: GCA_964252095.1. Taxonomy (GTDB): domain Bacteria; phylum Actinomycetota; class Actinomycetes; order Mycobacteriales; family Jatrophihabitantaceae; genus CAXUNA01. The sequence continues at coordinate 3,638 of CAXUNA010000130.1, forward strand.
TGAGGTCGTCGTCGCGCAGGAAGTGGCGGGTCACGCGGAGCCCTCCGAGGCGACGGTCTGGACGGCGTCGTTCAGCAGGGCGACGGCGCGGTCGACCTCGGCATCGGTGACGACCAGCGGTGGGGCGAGCCGCAGCACCGCGGGCTTGACGGTGTTCACCAGCAGACCGTTGCTGCGAGCAACGTTCTCGACCGCGGCCGCGTGGTCGCCGGCGAAGGCGAGTCCCCGCCACAGACCGACACCGCGCACGCCGGCGACGATCGGGCTGTCGATCGCGGCCAGGCCGTCCGCGAGGTGCTCCCCCACGCGCTTGACGTGGTCGAGCAGGTGCTGGTCCGCGATGGTGTCGAGCACGGCCAGGGCCGCGGCACACGAGACCGGGTTGCCGCCGAAGGTGCTGCCGTGGTCGCCGGGGGCGAACGTCGCCGCGACGTCGCCGAACGCGAGGCACGCCCCGATGGGCATGCCGCCGCCGAGACCCTTGGCCAGCGTGATGACGTCGGGCCGGACGCCCTCGGCGAGCGAGGCGAACCAGTGCCCGGTGCGACCGATGCCGGACTGCACCTCGTCGACGATCAACAACGCGCCGGCGTCGTCGCAGATCGCGCGGACGGCGGCGAGGTACCCCACCGGGGGTTCGACGAGCCCGCCCTCGCCCTGCAGCGGCTCGACGACCACGGCGGCGGTCTGCGGACCGACGGCCGCCCGGATCGCCTCGACGTCGCCGTACGGGGCGAACGCCACCGGCCCGGGCAACGGCGCGAACGGCTCGCGTTTGGAGGGGTTCCCGGTGACCGAGAGGGCGCCCATGGTGCGGCCGTGGAAGCTGTTCGACGTCGAGACGACCTCGACCCGCTCGCCGTGGGTGTGGCCGTGCCGGCGCGCGATCTTCAGCGCGCACTCGACGGCCTCGGCCCCGCTGTTGCCGAAGAACACCCGGCCGGGGACGCCCGCGAGGTCGAGCAGACGCTCGGCGAGGGTGACGCCGGGCGCGTGCACGTAGAGGTTGGACGTGTGGACGAGACGCCCGACCTGGTCGGTCACCGCGGCGACGACGGCCGGGTGGGCGTGCCCGAGCGACGAGACCGCGATCCCCCCGACGAAGTCGAGGTACTCGCGGCCGTCGACGTCCCACACCGTGCTGCCGCTGCCGTGGTCGAGCGCGATCGGTGGGGTGCCGTAGTTCGGCATCATCGCGGCGTCCCAGCGGGACTGCCACTCCTCGGTTGCGGTCACGCTGCGCCTCCCTCGGCTCGCTCCTGCGGAACGGGGTCGGGGAGGACCATCGTCCCCGTCCCCTCGGTGGTGAAGACCTCGACCAGCAGCCCGTGCGGCACCCGACCGTCGATCACGGTGGCGGCGGGCACGCCGCCCCGGACGGCCTCGAGGCAGGCTGCCATCTTCGGGACCATGCCGGCGGACAGCGACGGCAGCATGGCGGCGAGCGCGGACGCCTTGATGCTGCTGACGATCCGCTCGCTGGCGGGCCAGTCGGCGTAGAGGCCGGCGACGTCGGTGAGGACGACCAGCTTCTCGGCACCGAGCGCGGTGGCGATCGCGGCCGCGGCGGTGTCGGCGTTGACGTTGTAGCTGCCGCCGTCGAGACCACGGGCGACGGTCGCGATGACCGGGACCTGCCCCTCGTCGAGCAGCGCCCGGACCGGACCGGGGTTGACGGCCACGACGTCGCCGACCTGGCCGAAGTCGACGACCTCGCCGTCGACCACCGCGGTGTGCCGCTCGGCGAGCAGCAGGTGGGCGTCCTCGCCGGACAGGCCCACCGCGAACGGGCCGTGGTCGTTGACGAGGTTCACGACGTCGCCGTTGACCTGTCCGACCAGCACCATCCGCACGACGGCCATCGCCTCGGGCGTGGTGACCCGCAGCCCCGCCCGGAACTCGGACGCGATGCCGAGCTTGTCGAGGTGGTCGCTGATCTGCGGCCCGCCGCCGTGCACGACGACCGGCCGGATGCCCGCGTAGCGCAGGAACACGATGTCCTCGGCGAAGGCGGCGGACAGCTCCGGCGAGGTCATGGCGTTGCCACCGAACTTGATGACCACGACCTTGCCGTGGAAGCGCTGCAGCCACGGCAGGGCGTCGATGAGCGTGCCGGCCTTGTCGAGCGCCTCGGCCTGGGTGATCCCGATGGTCACGACGAGTACGCGCTGTTCTCGTGGACGTACCCGTGCGAGAGGTCGTTCGTCCAGATCGTTGCAGTGTGCACACCGGCGTGCAGGTCGACGGTGATGGTGACGTGGCGGCCGGTCATGTCGACGAGGTCGCGCGGCTCCCCCGCCGCCCCGGACCGGCACACCAGCACGCCGTTGACCGCGACGTCGATCCCGTCCGGCTCGAAGGCCGCCGCGGTGACGCCGACCGCGGCGATGATCCGGCCCCAGTTCGGGTCGGAGCCGAACAGCGCGGTCTTGACGAGGTTGTCGCGGGCGATCGCGCGGCCGACCTCCACGGCGTCGGCCACGGTCGCTGCGGACACGACGTCGATGCTGACCTCCTTGGTCGCCCCCTCGGCGTCGGCGACCAGTTGCAGCGCGAGGTCTTGCGTCACATCGGTGAGGACCGCCGTGAACCCCTGCGGGTCGGGCGTGACGCCGGACGCGCCGCTCGCGAGCAGCACGACGGTGTCGTTGGTCGAGGTGGCGCCGTCGCTGTCGACCCGGTCGAACGTGACGGCCACCGCGGCGCGCAACGCGGCGTCGGCGGTGGCGGCGTCGAGCACGGCGTCGGTGGTGACCACGCAGAGCATCGTGGCGAGTGACGGCGCGAGCATGCCTGCGCCCTTGGCCATGCCGCCGACCGTCCAGCCGTCGTCGTGGGTGACGGCCGCCTGCTTGGCGACGCTGTCGGTGGTGCGGATGGCGTCGGCGGCCTCGGTGGCGGAGTCGGCGCCCGTGCCCAGGCCGGCCGCGGCCTGCGCGGCGCCGGCCAGCCCCTTGTCCAGCGGCAGCCGTTCGCCGATCAGGCCGGTCGAGCAGACCACGACGTCGCCCGCGCCGACACCGAGCACCGCCGCGACGTGCTCGGCGGTGCGGTGGGTGTCGGCGAAGCCGTCGGGGCCGGTGCACGCGTTGGCCCCGCCGGAGTTGAGCACCACGGCCCGGACCCGGCCGTCGGCGACCGCCTGCTGCGACCACAGCACCGGCGCCGCCTTGATCCGGTTACGGGTGAAGACGGCCGCGGCGACGTCGGACGGGCCGTCGTTGACGACCAGCGCGACGTCGCGGCCGCCGCTCGCCTTGAGCCCGGCGGTGACGCCGGCGGCCCGGAACCCGCCCGCGGCAGTCACGCTCACGGCGCGACGCCGTCGACGGCGAGGCCGGTGGTCTCCGGCAGCCCGAGCATGAGGTTGGCGTTCTGGACGGCCTGGCCGGCGGCCCCCTTGCCGAGGTTGTCGATCGCGCTGGTGACGACGACCCGCCCGCTCGACAGGTCCACCGCCGCCTGCAGGTGGACGCTGTTGGACCCCGCGGTGGCGGCGGTGTGCGGCCGCCGCCCGGCGGGCAGGACGTGGACGAACGGGTCGTCGGCGTAGGCGGCCTGCAGGACGGCGCGGACCTCGGCCTCGGTGACGGTGCCGACCGGCCGGGCGGTGACCGTGGCCAGGATGCCGCGCGGCATCGGCGCCAGCACCGGGGTGAACGACAGCGTGCGGGCGCCGGACGCCTGCAGGATCTCGGGCACGTGCTGGTGGGCGCCGACCTTGTAGGCGGACAGGTCGCCCATCACCTCGCTGCCGAGCAGGTTGACCTTGGCGCCGCGCCCGGCGCCGGAGGTGCCGGACGCCGCGACGACCACGACGTCGTCGGGTTCGACGGTCCCCGCGGCCACGAGCGGCGCGAGGGCGGTGATGATCGAGACGGCGTAGCAGCCGGTGTTGGCCACCCGGTCCGACGCGGCGATCTGCGCGCGGGCACCCGGCAGTTCGGGCAGCCCGTAGGTCCAGGCGCCCGCGTGCGGGCCCCCGTAGTAGCGCTCCCACGCCGCGGCGTCGCGCAACCGGTGGTCGGCCCCGAGGTCGACGATCCTGGTCGACGGCGGCAGCTGGGCCGCGATCGCGGCCGAGGCGCCGTGCGGCAGGGCGAGGAAGACCAGTTCCGCGCGGCCGAGCACGTCGGCGTCGGTCGGTTCCAGCAGTCGGTCGCCGAGGCTCACCAGCTGCGGGTGCAGGTCGGTGACCGCCCGGCCGGCGGAGGTGCCGGCGGCCGCGGCCACGAGGTCGAGGTCGGGGTGGGCCGCCACCAACCGCAGCAGCTCACCGCCCGCGTAGCCGCTCGCGCCCGCGACGGCCGTCGTCGTTCCCATGTGGAACATGATGCACGACGGTGCAACTTCATACGAGAGCGGGGTGGTTCACGTCGCGGCCACCCACGACCGGCACGATCACGGCGTGCCCACCCCGTCCGTGCGCCTGGCCGGGGCGTTGCTCGTGGCGGGCGTGCTCGCGGGGCTGGTCGCCGCCGGCCTCACCGAGCTGCTGCACGGGGTGCAGCACCTGGCGTTCGGGTACCGGTCCGGGACGTTCGGGATCGGCGTGGCCGCGGCTCCCGGGTGGCGACGGGTCGCCGCGCTGGCGACGTGCGGGGTGGTCGCGGGTGGGGGCTGGTACCTGCTCGGCCGGTACCTGCCGGCGTCGATCCGCGTGCGGGTGGCCGTGCGCGACCGGGTGCCGATGCGCCCGGAGTCGACGGTCGTCGAGAGTCTGCTGCAGATCGTCGTGGTCGGGCTCGGGGCGTCGCTCGGGCGGGAGAGCGCGCCCCGTCGGATGAGCGGCGCCGTGGCCCAGTGGCTCGCCGACGCCGTCCGGCTCGACCGCGACCAGACCGCGCCGAACCCGGCGCCCGCGGCGCAGGCCACCACGAGCGCGGTCTACGACGCGCCGCTCGCCGGGACGCTGTTCGTGGCCGAGCTCCTGCTCCGGACACGGCGCGCGGGGACCTTCCTGGTCGCGGCGGTGGTGAGCGTGGTCGCCACGGCCGTCGCGTGGATCGCCGTGCCGTTCGAGCCGTTCTACGCCGTCGACGTCGCCCGGGGCTCGTGGTGGTGGTTGCTCGCGGGCGCGGTGCTCGCCGGACCGGTCGCCGCCGTGGCGGGCCTCGGCTTCGAGGCGGTGACGGCGTGGGCGGCGGCGCACCGGGCACGCGGCCGCTGGATCCCCGTGACGGCCGTTCCGGTCTTCACGCTGCTGGGCGTGATCGGCACGGTCGCGCCGTCCCTGCTCGGCAACGGCCGCGGGCCCGCGACCCTCGCGGTCGGCGTGCCGGGGGAGGCGGTCTGGCGGCGGCTGGTGCTCGCCGTGGCCCAACCGCTCGTGACCGCGGCCGGGCTGGGCCCC
>CAXUNA010000131.1:0-2992 GCA_964252095.1 uncultured Jatrophihabitans sp.
GCTCGACGGCACCCGCCTCACGGGGACCACGTCCGGCACGCCCGGCGCCGGCGTCGAGGCTGACGGTCCCGGTGGCGCCGCCCGGCCCGGTGGCCGTGCCGGTGACGGTCGTCGCGGTGCACCGCACGCCCGAGACCGGGTAGGTCACCTGTCCCGCGCCCGCGACCGCGATCGCGAAGGTGCCCGGTCCCGCGGTCGGGGTGGCGGGGCCGACCGTGACGGTCGGCGCGGGCGTCGTGCTCCCGCTCCCCGGCGAGGACGGAGGAGTCGTGGAGGCCGCACCCGACGACGCCGACGCCGACGCCGAGTCGGTCGGGACGGTGTCGACCGGGTCCGCGTCGCACCCGGCGAGCAGCAGGGCACCGACCACCGCGGCGAGGGACAGCGCCCCCGGACGACGGACGGACACGGCGCGCATGTCGGGCAGAGTAGGCGTCGGGCGACGACGGGTCGCCCGGTGCCACTGCCGGGCGCTTTGCCCCACGGCCCGGGGGACCGGTACAGTGGCGCGTTGGTGCCCGGCAACGGGCGCTTTCGTCGCGTGCATCGCCCGGCCACCAGGCCGTGGGGCGCGCACCGGCGCCGCCAGAGCCAGATCCGTCCACCGGAAGCCGTGAGGAACACTGCTGTGCCGAGCACCAAGACGACCACCACGCCCAAGCCGGCGGACATCACCCGTCACTGGCTCGTGATCGACGCCAGCGACATCGTGCTCGGGCGCCTCGCGAGCCACGCCGCCCACCTGCTGCGCGGCAAGCACAAGCCCTACTACGCGCCCCACCTCGACACCGGCGACTTCGTCGTCGTCGTCAACGCGGAGAAGGTCGCGGTCACGCAGAGCAAGCTCGGCGAGTTCCGCTACCGCCACTCCGGCTACCCGGGCGGTCTGTCCAAGCGCACCGTCGGTGAGCTGCTGGAGACCCGGCCCGAGAAGCTCGTCGAGCTCGCGGTCAAGGGGATGCTCCCGAAGAACACGCTCGGCCGGGCCCAGCTGAAGAAGCTCAAGGTCTACGCCGGCCCGCACCACCCCCACGCCGCGCAGCAGCCCGCGCCGTTCGAGATCACCCAGGTGTCGCAGGTCGGCTGAGCGCCGCCCCACCGACCGCCGCCCGCGTAGAGACCAGCCAGGAGAACACCACAGTGACCAGCTTCGCCGCCCCGATCGTCGGCCGCCGCAAGGAGGCCGTCGTCCGCGTCCGCCTCGTCCCCGGCACCGGCCAGTTCAAGCTCAACGGCAAGGACCTCGAGACCTACTTCCCGAACAAGGTCCACCAGCAGCTCATCAAGGAGCCGTTCGTGACCCTCGAGCGGGTGGACCAGTTCGACGTCCTCGCCACCCTCAAGGGCGGCGGCATCAGCGGGCAGGCCGGCGCACTGCGGCTCGGCATCTCCCGGGTGCTCATCGCGCTCGAGCCCGACGACCGTCCCGCGCTGAAGAAGGCGGGCTTCCTCACCCGCGACCCGCGGGTCAAGGAGCGCAAGAAGTACGGCCTGAAGAAGGCCCGTAAGGCTCCGCAGTACTCCAAGCGCTGAGCACGCCCCGCGCTGTGCTGCAGTCCGTCCCCGCGGCGACCCCGGTCGCCCGGTTCGGCACCGACGGTGTCCGCGGGGTCGCGGGGCGGGACCTCACGGCTGGTCTCGCCCTGGAGATCGCCGCCGCGGCGGTCGAGGTGCTCGCGGGCGACGTCGCGGTACCGCTCGTGCTGGTCGGACGTGACACCCGGCCGAGCGGCCCGATGCTGGAGGCCGCGACCGTCGCCGGGTTGCTCTCCACCGGTGCGCACGTCGTCACCCTCGGGGTGCTCCCGACCCCTGCCGTCGCGCACCTCACCGAGCTGTACGGCGCGCACCTGTCGGTGATGCTGTCCGCCAGCCACAACCCGATGCCCGACAACGGCATCAAGCTGTTCGGCCCGGGCGGCCGCAAGCTCACCGACGCCCAGGAGCGCGCCATCGAGCGGGCGCTGACCACCCCCCGCCGGGAGGTCACCGGCGCCGCCGTCGGCCGGGTGACCGACGGGCGCGCGGCCGCCGCCGAGCACTACCTGGCCCACCTGCGCGAGGTCGGGCGCACCGACCTGTCGGGGCTGCGGGTGGTCGTCGACTGCGCCCACGGCGCCGCGTCCGTGCTCGCGCCCGAGGCGTACCGGCAGGCCGGGGCCGACGTCGTCGTCACCGGTGCCGACCCCGACGGCACGATCAACGACGGGGTGGGCTCGACCCACCTCGACCACCTCGCGTCCGTGGTCCTCGCCGAGGGCGCCGACCTCGGGATCGCCCACGACGGCGACGCCGACCGCTGCCTCGCGGTGGCGGCCGACGGCACGGTCGTCGACGGCGACCAGATCCTCGCGCTCTGTGCGATCGCGATGCGCGAGCGCGGCGAGCTCACCGCCGACACCGTCGTCGCGACCGTCATGAGCAACCTCGGCTTCCACCACGCGATGCGTGACGCCGGGATCGAGGTCGTCACCACCGACGTCGGTGACCGGTACGTGCTCGAGGTCCTCGACGAACGCGGGCTGGCGCTCGGCGGCGAGCAGAGCGGGCACATCGTGTTCACCGGCGCCGCGACCACCGGCGACGGCCTGCTCACCGCGCTGCGGCTGATGGCCCACGTGGCCTCGACCGGCCGGTCGCTCGGCGAGCTCGCGAAGGTCGTCACCCGGTTGCCGCAGGTGCTGCTCAACGTGCGCGTCGGCGACCGTGCCGCCGTCTCGACCTCGCCCGCCGTCGGTGCGGCCGTGGCGGCCGCGGTGTCCGCCCTCGGCGACGACGGCCGGGTGCTGCTGCGCCCGTCCGGTACCGAGCCGGTCGTCCGGGTGATGGTCGAGGCCCCCACCGACGCCGAGGCCCGTCGGGTCGCCGGGTCCATCGCCGAGGTCGTCGCGACCGTCTGACGCGCCGCGGCTCCCGCGACGACGCCACGCCCACCCCGGTTCCGACATTCCCGTCGGACGTCTCGGCTACCGTTCTCGCCGGGCCTGCCAGC
>CAXUNA010000131.1:3002-6883 GCA_964252095.1 uncultured Jatrophihabitans sp.
GGCCCGGCCGCGCCCGAGGCGTCCGCACCCGAGGCCGACGGCGCCATCGCGCCCGGATCGGTCTCCCCGCAGCCGCGCGGCAAGCCCTCCGAGCAGGTCGCCTGGTCGTTGCGCGTCACCGCCGAGTGGGCCGTCCGCATCTTCATCGTCGGCGTGCTGCTGTTCTTCGTCCTCAAGGCCTACCAGGCCGTCCACCTGGTCGCGTTCTCGTTCCTCATCGGGGTGCTCATCGCCGCCGTGCTGCGGCCGGTCCACGAGTTCCTCATGCGCCGCGCGCACTTCCCGCCGTCGTTGGCGGCGCTCGCCTCGGTGCTGCTCGCGTTGATCGTGCTGTCCGGCGTCGGGTACTTCGTCGCCGACCAGATCAGCAGCAACGCCAACCAGCTCGGCGACCAGCTCTCCAAGAGCGTCGAGGAGGTGCGGGACTGGCTCGCCAACGGCCCGTTCCACCTGCAGCAGTCCGACCTCAACAGCCTGTCCGACCGGATCACCAAGGCCATCCAGGAGAACCAGGCCACGATCGCGAGCGGGCTGGTCGACACCGTGAAGAGCGTCGCCGAGGCGCTGTCCGGCGTGCTGCTGACGGTGTTGACCGCGTTCTTCATCATCAAGGACGGCGAGAAGATCTGGGGCTGGCTGCTCTCGCTGCTGCCCCGCGCCGCCCGGCCCCGCGTCGAGGTCGCCGGCGCCCGCAGCTGGCACACCCTCGGCGGGTACGTCCGCGGCCAGGTGATCATCGCCCTGTTCCACTCGATCACGATCACCGTGGCGCTGTTCGCGTTCGGGGTCCCGCTCGCCGCCCCGCTGGGCGTGCTCGTCTTCATCTTCTCGTTCATCCCGGTGATCGGCATGATCATCGCCGGCAGCCTCGCCACCGTCATCACCCTGCTCGAGCACGGGGTGATCACCGCGATCATCATCGCGGCGATCGTGGTCGCGCTCGTCCAGCTCGAGAGCCACGTGCTGCAGCCGCTCATCATGAGCCGCGCGGTGTCGGTGCACCCGCTCGCCGTCGTGCTGGCGGTGCTCGCCGGCACCAAGCTCGACGGCATCTCCGGCGCGCTGCTCGCCGTGCCGCTGGTGGCGGTCGGCAACACCGCGTTCAAGGCCCTGCACGGCGTGGCCGTCGACGAACGCCCGGTCCGGATCCCGGTGCCGCGCATGCGCCGGCCGAAGTCCCGCGGCACCGACCGCACCCCGCCGCCACCGGTCGTGTAGTCCATCTCGCGCGCCACGCCTGGCGTGGCCGCGCTCACCCCCTACCCTTGACCCTCGTGTGCGGCATCGTGGGGTACCTGGGCTCGAGGCCGGCCGAGGGTGTCATCACCGACGCGCTGCGCCGCATGGAGTACCGCGGGTACGACTCCGCGGGCGTCGCCATCCTGGGGCCGGCGGACGGTCCGATCCAGGTCGCCAAGAAGGCCGGCCGGATCGAGAACCTCGACAAGCTCATCGCCGAACTGGGACCCGACCACCTCGCCGGTACCGTCGGGATCGGCCACACCCGGTGGGCCACCCACGGCGCGCCGAACGACGTCAACGCCCACCCGCACCTCGACGCCGCGGGCCGGGTCGCGCTGATCCACAACGGCATCATCGAGAACTTCGCCCCGCTGCGCACCGAGTGCGAGGCGGCGGGCATCGAGTTCACCAGCGAGACCGACACCGAGGTCGTCGTCCAGCTGCTCGGGCGCGCGGTCGCGGCCGGCGCCACGCTCGCCGATGCGATGCGGGCCGTCTGCCAGCGGTTGCAGGGCGCCTTCACCCTCGTCGCGCTCGACGGCGAGCAGCCGGACGTCATCGTCGCCGCCCGCCGGAACTCGCCGCTCATCGTCGGCATCGGCGACGGCGAGATGTTCGTCGGCAGCGACGAGACCGCCTTCATCCCGTTCACCCGGCGGGCGGTCGCGATGGGACAGGACGAGGTCGTCGAGCTGACCGCGGACGGGTACCGCGTCACGACGTTCGACGGCCTCGAGGTCGAGGGCCGCCCCTACACCGTCGACTGGGACCTGGAGGCCGCCGAGAAGGGCGGCTACCCGTACTTCATGCTCAAGGAGATCCAGGAGCAGCCCGATGCCGTGGCCGACACGCTGCGCGGGCACCTGGTCGGCGGGCAGATCGTGCTCGACGAGTCCCGCCTCGACGTCCAGACGCTGCGCGACGTCGACAAGGTCTTCGTCGTCGCCTGCGGTACGGCCTACCACTCCGGGATGATCGCCAAGCAGGCCATCGAGCACTGGACCCGCATCCCGGTCGAGGTCGAGATGGCCTCGGAGTTCCGCTACCGCGACCCGGTGCTCGACCGGCAGACGCTGGTGGTCGCCATCAGCCAGTCCGGCGAGACCGCGGACACCCTCGAAGCGGTCCGGCACGCCCGCGACCAGCGCGCCACCACCCTCGCGATCTGCAACCGCAACGGCGCCCAGATCCCGCGCGAGTCCGACGCCGTGCTCTACACGCACGCCGGGCCGGAGATCGGGGTGGCCGCGACCAAGACCTACACCTCGCAGATCGCCGCGACGATGCTCGTCGGGCTCGCGCTCGCGCAGGCCCGCGGCACCAAGTACGGCGACGAGATCCAGCGCGAGTACGACGCCCTGGCCGCCATGCCCCTCGCCATCAGCGAGGTGCTCGAGACCACCGAGCAGGTGCGCGGGATCGCCCGCGAGATCGCCGGCAGCAAGGCGGTGCTGTTCATCGGCCGGCACGTCGGCTACCCGGTGGCGCTCGAGGGGGCGTTGAAGCTCAAGGAACTCGCCTACATGCACGCCGAGGGCTTCCCGGCCGGCGAGCTCAAGCACGGGCCGATCGCGCTGATCGAGGAGGGTCTGCCGGTCGTGGTGATCATGCCGTCACCGACCGGCCGGCCGCTGCTGCACCAGAAGATGCTGTCGAACATCGCCGAGATCCGCGCCCGCGGTGCGCGGACCGTCGTGATCGCCGAACGCGGTGACGCCGAGGCCGCCACCCACGCCGCCCACCTGGTCGAGGTGCCGCGGGTGCCCACGCTGCTCTCGCCGCTGGTCACCTCGGTCCCGCTGCAGGTGCTCGCCGCCGAGATCGCCCAGACCCGCGGCTACGACGTCGACAAGCCGCGCAACCTCGCCAAGTCCGTCACCGTCGAGTGATCGTCGGCGTCGGGCTCGACGTCGTCCCGGTCGAGCGGTTCGCCCTGGCGCTGCGCCGCACACCGTCGATGCTCGAGCGGCTGTTCACGCCGGCCGAGCGCACCACCCCGCACGGTGAGACCCGCGGCGCCGAGTCGCTCGCCGCCCGGTTCGCCGCCAAGGAGGCGCTGGTCAAGGCGCTCGGCGAGTCCGGGGTGGGGGAGTGGACCGACGTCGAGATCGGCGCCGACGACACCGGTCGCCCCGTCCTCACCGTGAGCGGTGCGGTGGCAGAGCACGCCGCCGCCCGCGGTATCGCCCACTGGCACGTCTCGCTCTCGCACGACGGCGGCATCGCGTCCGCCGTGGTGATCGCGGAGAGCTGAGCGTCGACGCGCCCGCCGCGAACGTGCCGTGGGTGTGTGTTCTCATCGGCGCGTGCAGATGAGCCGTGCGGGCGCCTGGTGGTCGGCTGTCGTCCTCGCCTGCGGGTTGCTGGTGGCGACGATCGGCGCCGCACCGTCCGCGTCGGCCGCGGCACCGGCGGCCCTGCCCGCCCTCCCGCCGGGAGGATCGTTCGTGCCGGTCGCGCCGGTGCGGGTGGTGGACAACCGGACCCAGCCCCTGGGGCGCATCGCGAGCTTCTCGGTGAAGCGGGCACTCCCGTCCGACCTCGCCCGGGTCGACGGTGTCGTCCTCAACGTCACCGTGGTCGACGCGGTCGGCCGCGGGTACTTCGACGTCAACGGCTTCAACGGGTCGTCGAACGGC
>CAXUNA010000131.1:6961-8940 GCA_964252095.1 uncultured Jatrophihabitans sp.
ACTTCGGCGCCCGCACGCCGTCCGCCACGGTCGCGGTCGGCGGGATCGGTCAGGACGGTGCGGTCGTGGTCGACACGAGCGTGGACGCGCACGTGGTCGTCGACGTCCAGGGCTACATCAGCACCCCCGGGGCCGCGACCTCCACCTTCACCCCGACCGTCCCGCGCCGCATCGCCGATTCCCGGCGGGCCGTCGGTCTGCGCACCTTCGCGGCCGGCAGCGTGCAGTCGCTCGACGTCCGGGCGCGCGCGGCGCTGCCCGCCGACGCCACCGCCGTGATCGCCAACCTCACGGTCGCCCGGGCCACCGCCCCGACCTACGTCACGGGCTGGTCGGGCGCCGGCGCCCGGCCCGTGGTGTCGTCGGTCAACGCCACGACGGGTCAGCTGGTCGCGAACCGCGTCCTGCTGCCGCTCGCCGCGGACGGTCACGCGTCGCTGTTCAACGCGGCGGGGTCGACCGACCTGGTCGTCGACGTCGTCGGGTACGTCTCGTCGTCGTCCACGGGCTCCTACTTCGTCCTGAGCCCGGGGGCCCGCCTCGCCGACGTCCGCACGACCGGCACCGTCGTGCGGGCGACGCTCGACCCGTCGCTCCCCGACCGCGGCCGGGCCCCCGCCGTCACCGACGTGTCACCGACCACCGCGGTGTGGCTGACCGTCGTCGGTGACACGCCCGCCGGGGCCGGGTACCTCGCGGTGCGGCCCGCCGGCACCGCCGTCACGGGCACGTCGGACCTCAACCTGGTCGCGGGGCGCTCGATCTCGAACTCCGGGCCGGTGGCGGTGTCCGCCGACGGCTCGGTCGCCGTGCTCTCGTCGCCGTCGAGCCGGGTCGTCGTCGACCTGTTCGGGTGGTTCCAGCGTGACCGTCCGAGCCCACCCCCGGCGGGCGTCTACACCACGCGTGACGCCGCGGTGGCGACCCAGCGCTCGGTCCTGCCCGGCTCGCTGCTGCCCTCGGAGGTCGGCGGGGTGTTCACCGGTCCGGACCGGGCCGGAACCACGCACGACACCTTCCTGCGCTCGGGCGGCACGGTCTGGCAGAAGGGCCTCGCCCACCCGTACGAGCCGTTCACCGGTGACTGGGGTCCGGCCGCCCGGGTGGGGTCGCTGACCGGGATCGTCCAGCTCGCGGGGTACGGGCTCCCGGACGACACCGCGGTGTACGCCCGGGGCGGCGGCCGGGTGTGGGCCTCCGGGACCAACCGGTACGGCGAGCTCGGCGCGGCGCCAACGTCGACCACCACCCCCGTCGCGCCGCAGGAGGTCGACCTGCCGGGCGACGCGCAGCTGGTCGGCGCCGCGACCGCGGTCGGGTACGCCGTGGTGGACGGCACCCTGTACTCGTGGGGGCGCGCCTCCCACCAACTCGGCCGGGACTCCACGACGTCGCCCTGGGTTCCGGCACCGGTCGCCGGACCGACCGGTGTGGTCGCGGTCGCCGGTGACAACCGCCTGACCGTCGCGGTCGACGGGGCCGGTCACACCTGGTACTGGGGTGACCCGCTCGGCGATCCGGTGCCGGTCACCGCACCGCGCGAGCTGCTGGGCTCGAGCTGTCCGCAGGTGGCGTCGTTGCAGGCCGACCCCTCGGGTGTCCGTGAGGTGTGCGCCGACGGCACCGCCGTGCTGCTCAGCGACATGGGCGAGTTCCGTCCGCAGACGCTCCCGGTGACGGGCGTCCGGCAGATCACGAGCGGCGGCTACTACGCCGTCCGGGTGCTGCTCGACGACGGCCGGGTGGCCGACCTCTCCCGTGACGCGCAGCTGCGCTACAGCGGCGCCAGGTACGAGCCGGTCCTCGCGGGCGTCAGCGCGATCGCGGGCGTCTCCGAGGTGCAGGTCGCGACGGTGGGCCCGTGAGCCGGGGCCACCGGGCACGCCCGTCCGGCGAACCGGCTGCGCCGAGGTCGGGTGGGAAAGTGTCGGAGCTCCGTGTTTCCATGTGCCGGTGTTGACGAAGCGGACGTTCCTCGC
>CAXUNA010000132.1:0-8868 GCA_964252095.1 uncultured Jatrophihabitans sp.
GCGCGCCACCGGTCGGCCGCGGCCACCACCCCGTCGACGGCGGTGCGCGCGGGCGTGTCCGACGACGGCAGGACCGCCCGCAGCTGGGCGACGTTCGAGAGCTCGGCGGCGTAGCCGTCGGTGTACGGGCTCAGATAGCTGGCGTCACCGGTGATCGCGTAGCCACGGACGCCGGTCTCCTGGTTGAGCAGGCCGGCGAAGGCGTTGCTCGACCGGATGACGGCCGGGCCGTACTGCTTGGTCTGGACGTCGACCGCCGACGACAGCTGGACGAGACCGAGCACCATGACGCCCACGGCGGCGAGCACGACCACGACGAACAGCACGAAGCCGCCCGTCGCCATCCCCCGCAACGACCGCCCGCGCCGCAACGACCGGTCGCGACGCCCACCCGCGTCGGGTTCGGGATCGGGCCCGGCACCCCCGAACCGGCGCACGTCGACGGTTCCCGCGGCCGCGGCCGGCGTGGGCCGCTCGATCAGATCGGTCACTACCACTCCCAGGTCGTCGCCAACGCGACGACGGCCATGTCGTCGGTGACCACCCGCGGCGCCCGCGCGACCACGCCCGAGAGCCACGCCTGCGGATCCGGGCTGCCCGCCGACGTTGCAGCCTGCAACAGTCCGGTGAAGCCGATGTCCGTGACGTCGACCTGGTCGCGGAAACTGTCGAGCAGACCGTCGGTGTACAGCAGCACCTGCCACGCCGCGCCGAGGTCGACCTCGTTCTCGACCGCCGGTGTCGGCAGCGCGCCGATGCCGAGCGGTGGCATGACGTGCAGGTCCGGTTGCCAGGTCCCCCGCTCGGACATCACGACGGGCGACGGGTGTCCCGCGCTGCGCACGGTCATCGACCGCCGGTCCGTGGCGATCGTGATGTCGCAGACCGTGACGAACGGGTTGCCCACCGCCCGTTCCACGGTGAGCACGGTGTCGAGCGTGCCGAGCAGGTGACTGTCGGGCAGGCCGGCGAGGACCAACGCCCGCCACGCCACCCGGAGGTGCACGCCGAGCGCGGCCTCGTCCGGTCCGTGGCCCATGACATCGCCGATGATCGCGCGCACGCTGCCGTCGGGCCGTTCCACGATGTCGTAGAAGTCGCCACCGAGCAGGGTGTGGTCGCGGCCCGCGCGATAGGTGGTGGCCGAGGCGAGCCGGGTGCGGTCGAGGACCGGACGCGGTAGCAACCCCCGCTCCAACCGGGCGTTCTCGGTCGAACGCAGCCGTGCCTGCTCGAGGGCGAGGGCGGCGCGGTCGACCCGCTTGCGCTCGACGGCGTACCGGATCGCGCGGGACAACACGTCGGCCTGCAGGCCGTCCTTGATGAGGTAGTCCTGCGCGCCGGCCGCGAGCGCCGGTTGCCCGGACTGCCCCGCGAGACCGGTGAGCACGATGACGGCGGTGTCGACCGCGCCGGTCATGCCGCGCACCGAGTCCAGTCCGGAGGCGTCGGGGAGACCGAGGTCGACCAGCACGCAGTCCGCCGGCCGTTCGAGCACGGCCCGACGGCCCTCGGCGAGCGTCCGGTACCAGCGCACCGCGCTCTCGTCGATGCCGGCGTCCTGCATCGCCGCGGCCAGCAGGAACGCGTCGCCCTCGTCGTCCTCGATGACCAGCAGCTGCAGCGCACGCAGGTCGACGGGTTCCGACGCACCCTCGAGCGGGTCGGCGGCCGTCCGCAGCCCGGGCCCCGTCGCGTCCACCGGCAGCTCCGACAGCATCGGTCCCTCACTGGTCTCCCGCCGCGGCAGGTGCCGGGTCGGGGGGACACTATCCAGGTTCGGCACGGCGCGAACCTCGAACACTCGCCATCCGGAACTTTCGGGCGATTCCTCGCGTGGACGACGACGGTTGAGGGTGGTCGAGCCGTGGGTAGAAGCCCTCTGCCCGACCGCTGTGGCAGACGGCGGCCGGGTTCAGGGGGGAAGTTCCGGACGGCGTGCAGGCCGTCCGTCGAGCGTCCGGGCCACTGACGTCCTCGCCCGGACGGGATTCGGGGGAAACCCGACCGGGCGAGGCGCAGCGGCTCAGCCTCCGGCGCTCGCCCCGGTCACGTCGCCGATCGCCTGACCGATGATCGACACCCCGAGGTCGATCTCCTCCGCCGTCGCCGTCAGCGGCGGGGCGATGCGGAACGTGCCACCCATCCCCGGCAACTGCACGACGTTGAGGTGCAGCCCGAGTTCCAGGCAGCGGGTCGTCACCGCGGCGCCCAGCGCGTCGGCGCCGTACGCGGAGGCGTCCTCGTCGTCGACCAGCTCGAGCCCGACGAGCAGCCCGCGGCCGCGGACGTCACCGATCACGGGGTGCCGCTTGGCGAGGTCCCACAGGCCGCCGCGCAGCCGCTCGCCGAGCTCCGCCGCGCGCTCGTCGAGCCGGTCGCGGGTCATGACGTCGAGCACCGTGGTCCCGACGGCGGCGACGAGTGGGTCCGACACGTGCGTCGTGAAGAACAGGTAGCCACGGGCGTGTGCCTCGGCCTCGATCGCCGCCGACGTCACCACCGCCGCGAGCGGCAGCCCGGCGCCGAGGGTCTTGCTCAGTGTGAGGATGTCGGGCACCACCCCGTCGCGCTGGAACGCGTACCAGAGACCGGTGCGGCAGACGCCGGTCTGGGCCTCGTCGAGGACGAGCAGCATGCCGCGGTCGTGGCACCTGCGCTGCAGCGCCGCGAGGTAGCCCGGCGGGAGGTCGAGCACTCCCCCGCTGGACAGGATCGGCTCGACGATGCAGGCGGCGAGGCTGCCGACCGACTGCGCGTCGACCAGGTCGAACCCGAAGTCCAGCTGCCGCTGCCAGTCCAACGTGCCGTCGTCGTGCGTGAAGTCCGGCCGGAACGGGTTGGGGGTCGGCAGCGCGAGGTTGCCGACCGTGGCCGGGCCGTAGCCCTTGCGACCCGAGCTGTAGGTGGCGCTCGCGGCGGCGTGGGTCATGCCGTGCCACGACCGCGCGAACGAGACCACCTCGTGCCGGCCCGTGACGAGCTTCGCCATCCGCAGCGCGGCTTCGTTGCTCTCGGCACCGGTCGAGAGCAGCAGCACCTTCTCGAGCGGGTCGGGCAGGGTGGCGGCGAGGCGTTCGGCGAGTTCGACGACCGGGCGGCTGAGCATGCCGCTGTACAGGTGGTCGAGGGTCGCGACGCCCTGCTGGACGGTGGCGACGACGTCGGGGTGCGAGTGCCCCAGCACGGCGCTCATCTGGCCCGAGGTGAAGTCGAGGATCCGCCGGCCGTCCTCGGTGGTCAGCCAGCTGCCCGCGGCCGAGGCGATGATCTCGGGGCTGAAGCCGCCCGCCCCGCTGTAGCGGACGAGGTGTCGGTCGGCTGCGTCCCAGAACGAGGTGTCGGCCACGCGGGACAACCTAGTGCTCCGGCCACGGCGAACCTGGTGACTCGATCTGAGACGCCCCGTTTTCTTGACTCGTTCAAGAAAAGGGACGAGACTGCGGGACATGCCCGAGACCGCGGAGATCGAGAGCAGGTTGCGCGCGGCGTCGCTGCGGGTCACCCGCCCCCGCGTCGCCGTGCTCGCCGCGGTGCACCTGCACCCCCACGCCGACACCGACACGTTGATCGGCGCCGTCCGGGCCGAACTCGGCCCGGTCAGCCACCAGGCCGTCTACGACACCCTGCGCACGCTCACCGTCTCGGGTCTCGTGCGCCGCATCCAGCCCTCGGGCTCGCTCGCGCGCTACGAGGCACGGGTGGGCGACAACCACCACCACGTCGTGTGCCGTTCCTGCGGTGCGATCGGTGACGTCGACTGCGCCGTGGGCGAGACCCCGTGCCTCACGGCGTCGGACAGCAACGGTTTCACGATCGACGAGGCCGAGGTCGTCTACTGGGGCCTGTGCCCCTCCTGTTCCCGCGCTGCCGCGGATCCCGCGCGCAACGCCGTTCCGTCCTGAACACCCGTACCGAAAGGATCTCCAGTGCCTCATGACCCGAACGCCGTCGTCGGCGAGATGAACCACGAGGAGGACGGCCGCAGCCCCGACAGCGCCGGCTGCCCCGTGGCGTCCGTCCGCCAGGACCACCCCGTCGAGGGTGGCGGCAACCAGGACTGGTGGCCCAAGCGCCTCAACCTGAAGATCCTCGCGAAGAACCCCGCCGTCGCCGACCCGATGGGTGAGGGCTTCGACTACAAGGCCGAGTTCGAGTCGCTCGACCTCGCCGCCGTCAAGGCCGACCTGCTCCAGGTCATGACCGACTCGAAGGACTTCTGGCCCGCCGACTTCGGGCACTACGGTCCGTTCTTCATCCGCATGGCCTGGCACAGCGCGGGCACCTACCGCACCCAGGACGGCCGGGGAGGCGCGGGCGCCGGCATGCAGCGCTTCGCCCCGCTCAACAGCTGGCCGGACAACGCCAGCCTGGACAAGGCCCGTCGCCTCATCTGGCCGGTCAAGGCCAAGTACGGCCGCAAGATCTCCTGGGCCGACCTCATCGTGCTCACCGGCAACGTCGCGCTCGAGTCCATGGGCCTGCCGACCTTCGGGTTCGCCGGTGGCCGCGAGGACCGCTGGGAGCCGGAGGAGGACGTCTACTGGGGTCCGGAGACGACCTGGCTCGGCGACGAGCGCTACGTCGGCGACCGGGAGCTGGAGAAGCCGCTCGCCGCGGTCCAGATGGGTCTGATCTACGTCAACCCCGAGGGCCCCAACGGCCAGCCCGACCCGCTCGGTTCGGCCCGTGACATCCGCGAGACGTTCGGCCGGATGGCCATGAACGACGAGGAGACGGCGGCGCTCATCGCGGGCGGCCACACCTTCGGCAAGACCCACGGCGCAGCCGACCCGAACGAGTACATCGGCCCGGAGCCCGAGGCCGCCCCGCTCGAGCAGCAGGGTCTGGGCTGGAAGAACAGCTTCGGTTCCGGCAAGGGCCGCGACGCCATCACGTCCGGGCTCGAGGTCACCTGGACCGACGAGCCGACGAAGTGGACGCAGAAGTACCTGGAGAACCTCTACAAGTACGAGTGGGAGCTCACCAAGAGCCCCGCGGGTGCGAACCAGTGGCACCCGAAGGACGGCGCCGGGGCGAACACCATCCCCGACCCCGAGACCGGCGCGCTCGACCGTCGCCCGACGATGCTCACCACCGACCTCGCGCTGCGGGTCGACCCGGTGTACGAGCAGATCACGCGTCGTTTCCTCGCCGAGCCCGAGTACTTCGCCGACACCTTCGCCCGCGCGTGGTTCAAGCTCACCCACCGCGACATGGGTCCGATCCAGCGCTACCTCGGCCCCGAGGTCCCGTCGGAGACGCTCATCTGGCAGGACCCGCTGCCGGCCGTCGACCACCCGCTGGTCGACGACGCCGACGTCGCGTCGCTCAAGGAGCAGGTCCTCGCCTCGGGTCTCACCGTGTCGCAGCTGGTCTCGACCGCCTGGGCCTCGGCCTCGACGTTCCGGATCAGTGACAAGCGTGGTGGCGCCAACGGTGCCCGCATCCGCCTGCAGCCGCAGAGCGGGTGGGAGGTCAACAACCCCGACGACCTCGCGATCGTGCTCCGCACGCTCGACGGGATCAAGGCGTCGTTCGACGGTTCGGCCGCGGGCGGCACGAAGATCTCGCTGGCCGACCTCATCGTGCTGGCCGGTGCGGCCGGTGTCGAGAAGGCCGCGCGTGACGCCGGGACCGAGCTCACGGTGCCGTTCACGCCGGGCCGCACCGACGCCACGGCGGAGCAGACCGACGCCGAGTCGTTCGAGGCCCTCGAGCCGACCGTCGACGGTTTCCGCAACTGGTACGGCAAGGGCAACCGGCTCCCGGCCGAGTACCTGCTCGTCGACCGCGCCAACCTGCTCTCGCTGTCGACGCCCGAGATGACCGTGCTCGTCGGCGGTCTGCGGGTGCTCGGTGCGAACTCCGCCGGGTCCACCGCGGGTGTCCTCACCGCCACGCCCGGCACGCTGACGAACGACTTCTTCGTCAACCTGCTGAGCATGGACACCGAGTGGCACGCCACCGACGACACCTCGGAGACCTTCGAGGCCCGCGACGGTTCCGGTGAGCTGACGTGGACCGGCACCCGCGCCGACCTGGTCTTCGGCTCGAACTCGGAGCTGCGCGCCGTCGCCGAGGTGTACGCCTCGGACGACGCCAAGGCCAAGTTCGTCACGGACTTCGTCGCCGCGTGGAACAAGGTCATGATGCTGGACCGGTACGACCTCACGGTCTGAAGCGTTGCACTGAGCAACTGAGTCACCCGGACGCCCGGGTCGGCCGCGAACCCGCGGTCGGCCCGGGCGTTCGCGCGCCTGGGAGGACACCGCCTACAGAACAGACGGTCTCTGTGGTTGAGGCACCCTGTTCGCACCTAGAAGTGGGGTTCGCTGGCCTAGACCCGCTGGCGATGAAGTAGTCGAATTGCTTCACCCAGCGGCCGACGGGGTTTAGCGTGTGCGTCATGGTGACGCTTGCCGATCTGCGAAGAGCGTTTCGAACTTCGGAGGCACCAAGAGTGGCCGCCGCGGTAGCGAACGATCTTCGCATTCGTCCTGTCACCAAGGGCTGGACCAATCACGGCGTTTGGTTCGAGTCGTCCTCCACGCTGCTCGCAGTCGTCGGATCGTTCGAAACACGCCAGGCAGACATCCTCCTCTCTCATGGTCTCTTCCACGCTCTCAACGCTGAAAAGAGCCTTGCGCTTGCGCTACCTACCGAGCTCGCGGAACCTACTCGGCGCCGCCTCGCGTGGATTGACGCTTCCGTCGATCTGTGGGTTTACGACTCGCCTGACACGGTGCGTGAATCTCGGCGCCTGACGAAGCAGACCACGATCGATCGCTCAGGCAACGCCGCCGACTCGCCGATACTTCATCTGTCTCGAGTAGCTTCCGAACGAACGAGACCGCTGAGTGAGTGGGCTACTCGTCAGCCACATCTGACTTCGGTGCACCGGAGAGACGTTCGCGCGTGGACATACAACGGTCAACGCGTGCTTGCCATCACCGGCAGCACCACGGCGACGGTGGTCGCGGGCGTGAACGCGAAGTCTCAGCCTGCGCTCTCGCTGACGATTGCGTCGCCATTGGATTCAGCAACGCTGAAGCTGATCCAGGACGCTGTCGAGGACGGCGTGCAGCACGCCGCAAAAGGTAGCTTCGGGTCGTTCGCCGAGCATCGGCTGCAGCAGCAGCTCCGCACTCGGCCGAACCTGCTCTTGCTGGAGGATCCGGTCCTGCGCGAAGTGCCGGCGTGGCGGCCGGTTGGTGGGCCGAAGTCCTTGGGGCGCGGCTACATCGATCTGGTTGCGCTTGACTCCGTCGGTGATCTCGTCTTGGTCGAGACCAAGCTCGGACACGATCCCATGCTCGTGATTCAAGGTCTTGATTACTGGATGTGGGCCAAACGGCAAGAGAATCGCGCCTGGCTTCTCCGTCGAATGAATGTAGGCCCGCAGCACACAGAGACTAGACTTCTCTTTGCAATCGGCGCGAAGAACAAGGCTCGGCCGAGTATCGATCGTTACAGTCGCGCGCTCCTGCGCGTGCTCGACCAGTCCATTCGATGGCAATTCGGGTTGATCACCTCGTGGCACGATGATGAGATCGCCGCAGAGGTACTGGCTCCGGACACTGCGCCTTGAGACCTACCCGTGCATGCAGCACCGCCTGGCCCGGTGTTGATCGGGTGGGGCCCCCTGACAGCACGCACAACGAAATGCGCATTCCGCCAACGCCGCCGGAGTTGCACCGGCACGACGGTGCAACCTCGCAGACAGCCGACTCAACTGGTGGTGCGACAGGATGCCGACCCCGACGCACGCCATGTCAGCCGTGGCGGGTCGGCGGTAGGTCAGGCTCTGGGTGCCGCCGTCGAACGTGCGGGCGCGCAGCAGGTCCAGACCGAAGTCGCCGACGTTCGCGAACACCGGCAGGGTGCGGTCCGGCCGCAGATGACGGGGACCAGCACCACCTCGATCTCGTCGGCCAGGCCGGCGTCGAGGAGCACCCGGTTCGGCGTGAGGCTGCCGTACGAGCGCAACCGGCCGTCGGACTCCGCCTCGAGC
Source organism: uncultured Jatrophihabitans sp. (assembly GCA_964252095.1). Lineage (GTDB taxonomy): Bacteria > Actinomycetota > Actinomycetes > Mycobacteriales > Jatrophihabitantaceae > CAXUNA01. The sequence continues at coordinate 8,015 of CAXUNA010000132.1, forward strand.
CGACCCACTTGATCGCTCCCCCGGACTCCACGGTTGCGTCCGGCCAGTTGCCCGGCCCGGTCGCCGTCGAGAGATCACCGTGGTCGGTAGATCGCACAACCTAACGATCCACTCGTCGCCCAGGTTCTCGTCCTCGACTCCTCCCTGAAGTACTTGAGGTTGTGTCGGCACGAGCCTGCCCGAACGACCAGCCGCGCGGTGTCGGCGAACGCGGCCGCGCGATACGCGAGCAGCTGAGAGCTCTGCCTGCTGAGTAGCCGCCCCAGTCGCCCGTGTGACTGCCGAAACCGTCGAGGGCCGTAAAGATGGTCGGAGGTTTCGGCCTAGACATCTTGGTTCCCCTTCCAGGTGGCGTCCCTTGTGGACGCCGTTCATCCCTTCCGGGAACGCGATCACCCCGATTCGATAGCTCAACCCCAGGCGCGCTCCGCGCGTCGCCGCCAGTAGTCCGCCGCGGGTTCCGGCGACGCGGTGAGCGCTGCCAGGTCGTCGTCGCTCAGCTCGACGTCCGCCGCCGCGAGGTTGGCGCGCAGCTGCTCGACCGTGACCGCGCCCGACAACACGCGGGGCCGCCAGGGCTGGGCGAGCACCGCGGCGAGTGCGACGGCGTCGGTGGTCACGCCACGGCGCTCGGCGACCTCGCGCACCGTCGCGGCCGCGGCGGCCGGGGGGGGGCGGCCCCGCCCCCGCCCCCCCGTGGGGCCGCCCCCGGCCGGGGGGGCGACGGATTTGAGCCGGTGGCCGCCCGGGGCACCCATTCCCGCCCGCGGGGCGGCGTGGTTGCGCTGGGGGTTCGGGGGGGCGTCGGCGCGGCGCGGACTGCTCACGGATCCTCCTGTCGACCTGAACCGGAC
>CAXUNA010000133.1:0-408 GCA_964252095.1 uncultured Jatrophihabitans sp.
CGTGAGCCCGATCCGCGCCTCGCTGATCGACCCGTTCTCGGTCTTGACCAGCGCGGCCACCGCGACGATCGACCAGGCCTGCGCGACCCGGTTGAACTTCTCGTAGTGGCTGGACCAGCCGGCACCGAGCTTCGGCACCCGGATCGCCGTGAGCACCTCGTCGGGCGCGAGCGCCGTCGTGAGGTAGTCGAGGAAGAACTCCGACACCGGGATCGTGCGGGCTCCGTCCGGGCCGTTGGCGACCAGTTCGACACCGAGCGCGAGGGCGACCGCCCCGAGGTCGCCCGCCGGGTCGGCGTGGGCGAGCGCGCCGCCGAAGGTGCCGCGGTGCCGCACCTGGGGGTCGGGCCCCGGGGGCCGGGGCGGGGGGCTAACCCCCCCGGGGGCCGGGGCGCGCGGGGTGTTGAT
>CAXUNA010000133.1:418-8867 GCA_964252095.1 uncultured Jatrophihabitans sp.
GGCCGTGGCCTGGGCGATCAGCGCCGCGTGCTCCTGGACGAGCGGGTTGTTCATGACGTCGTGGTGGGTGGTCATCGCACCGATGACGATGGCGTCGACGTCGTCGCGCACGCCCTTCATCTCCGGCACCCGGCCGACGTCGATCACCGTTTCCGGATAGGACATCCGCAGGCGCAGGACCGGCAGCAGGGACTGTCCGCCGGCCAGGATCTTGCCGTCCTCGCCGGCGGCGACGACGGCCGCGACCGCCTCGTCGATGGAGGTCGGGCGCACGTAGTCGAAGGCGGCGGGGATCACAGCTGGTCTCCCTGGCTGTCGGCGGCGGACGATCCGTCGCTGGTGGACGTGCTGGCGCCGCCGTACGCGTTGGTGCCGGCGGCGGTGCGGTCGGACTTCTCCTTGCCCTCGTTGATCGCGCGCCACACCCGCTCCGGCGTCGCCGGCATCTGGATGTCGTTGATCCCGAACTGGCGCAGCGCATCGACGACGGCGTTGATGATCGCGGGGGTCGAGGCGATGCAGCCGGCCTCGCCCACCCCCTTCACGCCGAGCGGGTTGCTCGTCGACGGTGTGACCGTGCGGCCCACGTCGAAGTTCGGCAGGTCGGCCGCGGACGGCAGCAGGTAGTCGACGAACGTGCCGGTGGTGAGGTTGCCGTCGGCGTCGAAGACCGCTTCCTCGAACATCGCCTGCGCGATGCCCTGGGCGAGGCCGCCGTGCATCTGACCGTCGGCGATCAACGGGTTGATGACGACGCCGATGTCGTCGACGCACACGTACTTGCGCAGCTTCGTGAAGCCGGTCTCGGTGTCGATCTCCACCGCGGCGAGGTGCGTGCCGTGCGGGAAGGAGAAGTTCTCCGGGTCGTAGGTCGCGCTGGAGTCCAGCGTCGGCTCCATGCCCTCGGGCAGGTTGTGCGCCATGAAGGTCGCGAACGCGACCTCCTGGATCGCGGTCGACGCCCCCGGCGAACCCTTGACGGTGAAGGCACCGTTCGCGAACTCGAGGTCGTCCTCGTTGGCCTCCATGAGGTGCGCCGCGACGCGCTTGGCCTTCTCGATGACCTTGTCCGCGGCCATGGTGATCGCGGGACCGCCGACGGCGAGCGAGCGCGAGCCGTAGGTGTCGAGCCCCTTGGGCGACGACGCGGTGTCGCCGTGGATGACGCTGACGTCCTCGAACGGCACGCCGAGCTTGTCCGCGACGATCTGGCTGAACGCCGTCTCGTGGCCCTGCCCGTGCGCGGAGGCGCCGGTGACCAGTTCGACCTTGCCGGTCGCGAGCATCCGGATCGACGCCGTCTCCCAGCCGCCCGCGCCGTAGTCGAGCGAGCCGAGCACGCGGGACGGCGCGAGGCCGCACATCTCGGTGAACGTCGAGATGCCCAGCCCGAGCTGCACGGTGTCACCGCTCTCGCGGCGCCGGTCGCGCTCGGCCGTCAGGCCGGCCCAGTCCATCATCTCGAGCGCCTTGTCGGTGGCGGCCTCGTAGTTGCCGGTGTCGTAGGTCAACCCCGCGACGGTGGTGAACGGGAACTCCTCGTGGGTGATCCAGTTCTGCCGACGCAGCTCCATCGGGTCGCGCCCGAGCTCGTGCGCGAGCTCGTCCATGATCCGCTCGATCGCGTAGGTCGCCTCGGGTCGGCCCGCACCGCGGTAGGCGTCGGTGGGCGTCTTCGACGTGAAGACGCCGTCGCACACGAAGCGGTACGCGGGGACCTTGTAGATCGCCGGGAACATGAAGGCGCCGAGCACCGGGACGCCCGGGCCGACGAGACGCAGGTAGGCGCCCATGTCGGCGAGCAGGTGCACGTCGAGACCGGTGATCGTCCCGTCGCGCTTGGCGGTGATCGTGATGTCCTGGATCTGGTCGCGGCCGTGGTGCGCCGCCATGAGCGACTCCGAGCGCGACTCGGTGTACTTCGCGGGCTTGTTGAGCTTGCGGGCGACCATCGTGGTGATGATCTCCTCGGGCGTCACGGGGATCTTGCCGCCGAAGCCACCGCCGACGTCGGGCGCGATGACCCGCACCGACTGCTCCTCGATGCCGAGCGTCAACGACATCATCGTGCGCAGGATGTGGGGGATCTGCGTCGACGACCAGATCGTCACGCCGTTGCCGACGGGCTGCACGACGGTCGAACGCGGCTCCATGAACGCCGGGATCAGCCGCTGCTGGATGAAGCGCCGCGTCACCGTGACCTCGGCCGAGGCGAGCGCCTCGTCGATCGGGCCGCCGCTGCCGGCCGCGCCGGACTCGAAGGCCCAGGTGTAGCTCTTGTTGCTCTCGGTGTTGGGGTGGACGAGCGGCGAGCCCTCCGCGAGCGCGTCCTCCATGTTGAGCACGGCGGGGAGCACGTCGTACTCGACGTCGATGCCCTCGAGCGCGTCCTGCGCCGACACCTTGTCGCGGGCGACGACGATGCCGACCACCTCACCGACGTGGTTGACCTGGTCGACGGCGATGCTCGGCGCGCCCGGGTTGACCATGTCCTTGGTGACCGGCCACGCGCAGGGCACGTTGCCCTGGACGTCCTTGAAGTCCTGGCCGGTGTAGACCGCGACGACGCCCGGCCGCCCCTTGGCCTCCGTGGTGTCGATCGAGACGATCTTCGCGTGCGCCATCGGGCTGCGCAGCAGTGCAAGGTGCAACATTCCCGGCAGGGTCATGTTGTCGGTCCAGGTGGTGGCACCGGTGATGAGGTGCCGGTCCTCCTTGCGCTTGCGCTCCTGGCCGATCTGCGCGCCTCCCGTGGGGGCGTCGACGACGTCGGTCATGACTGGACCTCCGAGCCGCTCATGACGCCCGCGGCGCTCTGCACGGCGCGGACGATGTTCTGGTACCCGGTGCAACGACAGAGGTTCCCCTCGATGCCCTCGCGGATCTCCGCCTCACTGGGGTCCGGGTTGTTCTTCAGCAGGTCGCAGGCGGCCATGATCATGCCGGGGGTGCAGTACCCGCACTGCAGGCCGTGCTTGTCGTGGAAGGCCTGCTGCACCGGGTGCAGTCCGTTCTCGTTCGGCGCGGTGTCGGCGAGGCCCTCGATGGTGAGGACGTCGGACCCGTCGGCCTGGACGGCCAGGACCGAGCAGCTCTTCACGCTCTGGCCGTCGAGGTGGACGGTGCACGCGCCGCAGTTGCTCGTGTCGCACCCGACGACGGTGCCGACCTTGCCGAGCCGCTCGCGCAGGTAGTGGACCAGGAGCAAACGGGGTTCGACCTCATCGGCGTACGAGACGCCGTCGACGGTGACGTTGATGCGAGTCATGGGTCACACCATCACCCGCCGTCGAGGGGTGAGGACACCCTTACCCGGGCATCCGGCTGTTCAATTCGTGAACACTCCCGCAGGTGCGGCCGTCTCGTGGTGGATCGGTCCGTCGATGCGGCGCAGCTGCTGACCCGATCCGCCCCACCGCAGCGCCACGATCTCGGCGGCGACCGAGATGGCGGTCTCCTCGGGCGTGCGCGCGCCGATGTCCAGACCGATCGGCGCGTGCAACCGGGCGAGCTCGCCGTCGGTGAGGCCGAGCTCGCGCAGCCGCTTCTCGCGGTCGTCGCCGGTGCGCCGGGATCCCATGGCCCCGACGTACGCGACGTCCATCCGCAACGCGATCTCCAGCAACGGCACGTCGAACTTCGGGTCGTGGGTCAGCACGCACAGCACGGTCCGCGGGTCGGTCTCGGTCGAGGCCAGGTACCGGTGCGGCCACTCGACGATCACCTCGTCGGCGTCGGGGAAACGACGGGCCGTGGCGAACGTCGGCCGCGCGTCGCACACCGTGACGCGGTAGCCGAGGAAGCTGCCGGCCCGCGCGACGGCGGCCGCGAAGTCGATCGCCCCGAACACGATCATGCGGGGCTTCGGGGCGTACGAGGAGACGAACACCGCGATGTCGTCGAGCCGCCGCTCCCCCTGCGGGCCGTACCGCACCACCCCGGTACTGCCCTGCGCGAGCATGCCGCGGACGTCGTCACGCACGGCGTCGTCGAGCCGGTCGGCGCCGAGCGTGCCCTCGACACTGTCGGCCCACACGACCATCCGGGCCCCGACCCGGTCGCCCTCGATGAGGGTGGCGACCGCGACGGGCACGCCGGCCTTGACGTCGTCGACGATCGCGCCGAACTCCGGGAACGTTGCCTTCGACACCGGTTCGACGAACAGGTCGATGATCCCGCCACAGGTGAGGCCGACGCTGAACGCGTCGTCGTCGCTGACCCCGTAGCGCTGCAGCACCGGGGTCGCGTCGTCGCGGACCTGGGTGGCGAGCTCGTAGACCGCGCCCTCGACGCACCCGCCGGACACGCTGCCCACCGCGGTGCCCTCGGGGCCGACGAGCATCGACGCCCCCGGCTGCCGGGGCGCGGACTTCCAGGTCCGCACCACGGTGCCGACGCCGACGGTCGCACCGTCGTCCCACCACCGGCGCAGGTCGGTCATGACGTCACGCACGTGCGATCACCTCCGCGACCTCGGCGAGCGCGGCCACGGTGTGGCCCGCCACGAGGTCCTCCACGTGGGGCAGGGCGGCGACCATCCCGCCCGTGAGGGGCGCGAAGCCGTCCTTCCCGCGGTGAGGATGCACCCACACCACGTGGTGGGCCAAGCGCGCGAGCCGCTCCATCTGTTCCCCGAGCAGGGTCGCGTCGCCCCGCTCCCAGCCGTCGGAGAACACCACGACGACGGCACGACGGGCCGTGCCGCGCTGTCCCCAGAGGTCGAGGAAGGCCTGCACGGACTCGCCGATCCGGGTGCCGCCGGACCAGTCGGGGATGGCCTCGGCGGCCGCGCGCAGGGCGAGCAGCGGATCGCGCAGCCGCAGGGCGCGGGTCACGCGCGTGAGCCGGGTGCCGATCGTGAAGACCTCGACGGCCGACGGGTTCACCCGGACCGCGGCGTGGGCGAACCGGAGCAGCGCGTCGGCGTAGGGGGTCATCGAGCCGCTGACGTCGAGCAGCAGCACCAGCCGACGGTCCTTGACGCGGCGGCGGTCCAGGACGAGCCGACCAGGCTCCCCGCCGTTCGCGAGCATCGCCCGGACCGTCCGGCGCGCGTCGATGCGCTGGTGGCCGCCACGCTGCCGGCGCATCGTCCGCCGGCGGGCCGCGCGGGGCCGCAGCAGCGCGATCTGCCGGTTGAGCTCGTCGAGCTCGAGGACGTCCAGTTCGGCGATGTCCCGGTGCCGCAGGACCTCGACGTCGTTCGCGGTGGTCAGCAGCGGCGGGCTGTCGTCGTCCGGTGCCTGGTCGGGGTGGGCGCCACCGCTGTCGTCGGTGCCGAGCGGGATGGCCCGCATGACCGCGACGTCCGGCGGTCCGCCGGCGGGCAGCTCCCGCTCGAGGAAGTGCAGCTGGAACACGGCGTCGTACCGCGCGAGGTCGTCGGGCTCCGCGACGAGCGTCAGCCGCCCGGCCCAGTAGACCTGCTCGATGTCGAGCGGGTCGAGGTGGGTGAGCGCCTCGAGGGCGGTCGTGACCCGGGTGGTGTCGGCGGCGACGCCCGCCCGGCGCAGGTGGGCCGCGAACGCGACCATCCCCGCGGGGACGACCGCCTCGACGTCTCGGGTGGTCACGGTCGGGCCCGGCTCAGGAACGCTCGGACATCTGCAGCAACCCGACGGCCTCGGGCAGGACCTCGCGGACCACACGGGTCTGGTCCTCGTGGTACTTCACGGCGGCGCCGAGGGTGGTCACGGCCGCCTCGAGGTCGAAGCGGTCGGCCCCCACGAGGTGCAGCGCCTGCACCCAGTCGATCGTCTCCGCGACGCCTGGCGGCTTCTGCAGGTCGGAGCGCCGCAGCGTCTGCACGACGGTCGCGACCTGTTCGGCCAGCAGGGCGCTGACGTCGGGCAGCCGCCGCCGCACGATCGCGATCTCCCGGTCCAGGGCGGGGTGCGCGACCCAGTGGTAGAGGCAGCGGCGCTTCAGCGCGTCGTGGACCTCGCGGGTGCGGTTGGAGGTGACGACGACGAGCGGCGGGACCTCGGCCCGGACGGTGCCCAGCTCGGGGATGGTGACGGCGTGGTCGGCCAGGACCTCGAGCAGGAACGCCTCGAACTCGTCGTCGGCGCGGTCGATCTCGTCGATGAGCAGGACCGACGGCGTGATCTCCAGCGCCTGCAGGATCGGCCGCGCGACGAGGAAGCGCCTGTCGTACAGCTCGCCCTCGGCGGTGGTGGTGTCCCCGCCCGCCTCGCTCGCGCGCAGGTGGAGGACCTGCCGCGGGAAGTCCCAGTCGTAGAGGGCCTGGCTGGCGTCGATGCCCTCGTAGCACTGCAACCGGACCAGCGTGGCCTCGGTGACCTCGGCCAGCGCGGTCGCGAGCGCCGTCTTGCCGACGCCCGGGTCGCCCTCGAGGAACAGCGGCCGGTGCATGGTCAGGGCGAGGTAGGCAGCCGTGGCCACTCCGGCGTCGGCGAGGTACCCGACCCCGTCGAGCGCGGCGGCGACAGCCGTGGGTGAGTGCAGGTCGGCGGGCACCCCGTCAGGGATACACCAACGAGGCCCGCGCCACAGCGGAACGTGGCGAGGTGCTCGATCCCTGCACACCCTGACCCCCTGCGGATCGGCAACGCGTCGGCTACCGTCGCGCCATGACCGCCGTGCAGCCCCGACCGACCTCGTCGGTGCTGCCTTTGGCTGACAACTACGGGAGAATCGCCACCGACCTGCGGGTGTCGCTCACCGATCGTTGCAACCTGCGCTGCTCCTACTGCATGCCGGAGGAGGGCCTCGACTGGATGCCGTCGACCCGGTTGCTGACCGATGACGAGGTCGCCTCGCTGGTCCGGATCGCGGTCGAGAAGCTCGGTGTCGAGGAGGTCCGGTTCACCGGTGGCGAGCCGCTCCTGCGGCGCGGGCTGGAGAACATCATCGCGGCTGCGGCGGGAACGTCGCCGCGGCCGGAGATCTCGTTGACCACGAACGGCATCGGTCTCGAGCGCCGGCTGCCGTCGTTGCTCGCCGCCGGGCTCGACCGCGTGAACGTCTCGCTCGACACCCTCGACCCCGACGTCTTCGCCACGATCACCCGGCGCAAGCGGCACGCCGACGTGCTGGCGGGCCTCGCCGCGGCGGCCGAGCTGCTGCCCGGGCCGGTCAAGGTCAACGCGGTGCTGCTGCGCGGTGTGAACGACGCCGAGGCGGCCGATCTGCTGCGCTGGTGCCTCAGCAGCGGGTACGACCTGCGGTTCATCGAGCAGATGCCGCTCGACGCGCAGCACGGCTGGGACCGCGACGTCATGGTCACCGCCGCCGAGATCCTCGCGATGCTGCAGCGCGAATTCGTCCTGACCCCGCACGGCACCCCGCGCGGCGCGGCCCCGGCCGAGCTGTTCGACGTCGACGGCGGCCCGGGCACGGTCGGCGTCATCGCCTCGGTCACCTCGCCGTTCTGCGCCGCGTGCGACCGCACCCGGTTGACCGCCGACGGCCAGGTCCGCACCTGCCTGTTCTCGACCACCGAGACCGACCTGCGCGGGCTGCTGCGCGCGGGCGCCTCGGACCACGAGGTCGCCCTCGCCTGGGGCGGCGCGATGCGGGCGAAGCTGCCCGGCCACGACATCAACGACCCTGGGTTCCTCCAGCCCACCCGCCCGATGTCCGCGATCGGGGGTTGACGCCGTGACCGCACTCGAGTCCTCGGTCGTGCTCTGGTCAGCTGTCACCGACGCCCCCCTCGACGCCGAGGCCGCCCGGGCGCGGGTCGCCGACTCCCGCTCCGGTGCCGTCGTCGTCTTCGAGGGCGTGGTGCGCGACCACGACGACGGCCGCGACGTCACGATGATCGAGTACGAGGCCCACCCGAGCGCGGCCGACGTCATGCGCACCGCCGCCGAGGCGGTCGCGGCGGCCCACCCGGCGCTCACCGGTGTGGTCGTGCTGCACCGGACCGGACCGCTGCAGGTCGGCGAGTCCGCGCTGGTGGCAGCGGTGGCGTCGCCGCACCGGGCCGAGGCCTTCGCGGGCTGCGCGGCCGTGGTCGAGGAGGTCAAGCGCGTGCTGCCGGTGTGGAAGCGTCAGGTCTTCCCCGACGGCACCGACGAATGGGTCAACTGCCCCTGATCTCCGGAGCGGGGTAGGCGGTGAGTGCCGTCGCCTTGGCCTCGATCCAGACGCGCGCGTTCTCGGCCAGCCCGAGTTCCGCGACGGCGGCCGGCGTGAGGTCGACCGCGACGTCGGGCGGGCCGGAGAGCCGGGCACGGATCAGCCCTGACGCCGCGTCACCGACGACGGCCAACGAGCCGACCCGGGCGGGCCAGGTGTTGCGCGCGCTCGTCCCGACCGGCTCGCGGGTGTGCAGGGTGAACGCCGAGGGCGGCGCCGAGACCAGCACCGGCCCGCTCGGCGCCCCGGCCACGACCAGCTCCCCGCCCCCGGTGAGGGCGACGGTGTGCCCCGCGGCGTGGCCCGGCCAGAGGTTCACCCCGACGACCCTCGCCACGTACGG
>CAXUNA010000134.1:0-2926 GCA_964252095.1 uncultured Jatrophihabitans sp.
CCGGGGGGGGGGGGGGGGGGGGCCGGGGGGGGGCCCCGACGCCGGGGGGCGGCCCGCCCGGCGGGCCGGCGAGCGGGGCCGGGACGCCGAACAGCCCCGGTCGACGACGGTCGACCGGGGCTGTTCGGGTGAGACGGATCAGATGTTGTAGTACAGGTCGAACTCGTACGGGTGCGGACGCAGCCGCACCGGGTCGACCTCGTTGACGCGCTTGTAGTCGATCCAGGCCGCGATGAGGTCCTCGGTGAACACGCCGCCCTGGGTCAGGTAGGAGTGGTCGTCCTCGAGGTTGTCGAGGACCGCCGAGAGCGACCCCGGCACCTGCGGGATGGCCTTGGCCTCGTCCGGCGGGAGCTCGTAGAGGTCCTTGTCGACGGGCGTGGCCGGCTCGATCTTGTTCTTGATGCCGTCGAGGCCCGCCATCATCATCGCCGCGAACGCGAGGTACGGGTTCGCCGACGGGTCCGGCACGCGGAACTCGATGCGCTTGGCCTTCGGGGAGGTGCCGGTGATCGGCACGCGGATGCACGCCGAGCGGTTGCCCGCGCTGTAGACCAGGTTGACCGGCGCCTCGTAACCCGGCACCAGGCGGTGGTAGCTGTTCACCGTCGGGTTGGTGAAGGCCAGCAGCGACGGCGCGTGGTGCAGCAGGCCGCCGACGTAGTACCGCGCGATGTCGGAGAGGCCGGCGTACCCGAGCTCGTCGTAGAACAGCGGTTCGCCGTCGTTCCACAGCGACTGGTGGCAGTGCATGCCCGAGCCGTTGTCGCCGAACAGCGGCTTCGGCATGAACGTCGCCGACTTGCCGTTGCGCCATGCAACGTTCTTGATGATGTACTTGAACAGCAGCAGTTCGTCGGCCGCGTGGGTCAGCGTGTTGAACTTGTAGTTGATCTCGGCCTGACCACCGGTGCCGACCTCGTGGTGGGCCCGCTCGAGCTCGAAGCCCGCGTTGATGAGCTCGGTGCTCATCTCGTCGCGCAGGTCGGCCTGGTGGTCGTACGGCGGGACGGGGAAGTAGCCGCCCTTGACGTTGGTCTTGTAGCCGAGGTTGCCGCCCTCCTCCTCGCGTCCGGTGTTCCAGGCGCCTTCCTCGGAGTCGACCTTGTAGAACGAGCCGTTCATCCCCGACTCGTAGCGCACCTCGTCGAAGATGTAGAACTCGGCCTCGGCCCCGAAGTAGCTGGTGGTCGCGACGCCGGTCGTCTTGAGGTACGCCTCGGCCTTCGCCGCCACCTGCCGCGGGTCGCGCTCGTACGGCTCGCCCGTGCGGGGCTCCACGATGGAGTGGTTGATCGCGATTGTCTTCGCCTTGCGGAAGGGGTCGACGAACGCGGTGGCGGGGTCCGGGATGAGTTTGAGGTCGGACTTGTGGATCGAGGCGAAGCCCCGGATCGACGAGCCGTCGAACATCTGGCCCTCGGTGAAGGCATCGGGCCCGAAGTTCGAGGCCGGCAGGTTGAAGTGCTGCTGCACACCGGGAAGGTCCGTGAACCGGACGTCGATGAACTCGACCTTCTCGTCCTTGATGTACTTCAGGACCTCGTCAGCGTTCTGGAACATCCATCCTCCGTGAATAGGCCACATTGCTTGCAGCGGAAGGCTAGGGACAAGGGGTTTCGGAGACGTTACGCCCGGAGGTCACACTCGGGTGACCACGGTGCCGCTGATGCGGTCGTGCAGTCCCCGGCCGTCGCGGTCGACGATCACGGCCGGGACGAGCAGGAACAGCAGCACGGTGCGGATCACGATCTGCAGCGGTCGCACCCGCGACGGCGAGGGCCGGCGGTCCACCGCGACCAGCCGGATCTTCGTGAGGTACATGCCGAGGGTCTGGCCGCTCAGCAGCACTCCGACGACGTAGTCCAGCGCGAGCGGGATGAGGCTCCAGCTGCCGGGCAGGTGTCCGGCGACCCCGGGGAGCTGGTTGTCACGCGGGGTGAACGAGAGCACCAGCGCCGCGACCAGCGAGGCGGCGATGCCGTCGACGACGAGCGCTGCGACCCGGGGCCCGAACGACGACGGCGACCCGGGCCCGTCGGCGGGCAGCCCGATGGTGCTGCCGCGGGTGGTGCCCTCCGAGCTCATCCCGCTTCAGGAGCGGCGACGGGCGGTGCGGGCGACGTTGCGCATCTTGGCGCCCTGCGGCATCGGGCCCTGGGGGAGCGGCAGCTTGCCGCCGGTGAGCGCGGCGAGGCGCTTGTCCAGCGCGCTGACCTGCTCGGCGGACAGGTTGCGGGGGAGCCGCAGCAGGTAGCCGTTGAGCTTGCCGAGCGGCACCTCGTCCTCGGCCCGGCCGACGATGACGTCGTAGATCGGGGTGTCGCCGGCGACCCGCGCGGTGCGCTTCTTCTCCTGCGCGATGAGGGTCCGGACGCGGTGCGGCGCGCCCTCGCCGACGAGCACGATGCCCGGGCGTCCGAGCAGCCGGTGCACGGCGTCGAGGTGGGTGTTGCCGGCGATGGCCTGCTTGACCCGCCAGTCGCCGCGCAGGTTGTCCAGCACGTACGCCGCGGCGCCGGGCTGCCCTTCGGCCTGGCTGTACGCCGAGGTCTGGGCCCGCCGGGAGAACAGCAGCATCGCGACGGCGAGGCCGAGGACGACCCCGAGCGGGATCGAGAAGTACACGGGCTGACCGAGCGCCACGGACCCGATCAGCCACACGATCAGGGCGACCCCGACGATCGCGCCGACCATGATCGGCACGAGCAGCTTGTCGTTCTTGCGGGTCATCTGGAACGCCTGCAGCAGGTTGCTCCAGGTCTGCTTGCGCTGGACACGCTTCGCGGCCCGGGCGGCCTTCTTCTGCTCGCCGGTCAGCTTGGGCTTGCCCGCCCCGGGCTTCGTCGCCGCCATGCCGCTCAGGTTACCGGCGCGCGGCGACCGCTCCGACCGCGCTCGGGCGGGCGGGCCGGCACGACTGGGG
>CAXUNA010000134.1:2936-8852 GCA_964252095.1 uncultured Jatrophihabitans sp.
CCGAGGGGGGCCCCAACCCGCCCGGCGCCGGCGGGCGCGGCGGGTTCGGGACCCCAGTCGTCGGGTTCAGGAGGTGGCGCGGGCGGCGATGGCCTGCTGGTAGAGGCGGCTCGCGCGGTAGGACGAGCGGACCAACGGGCCGGACAGCACGCCTGCGAAGCCGATCTCCTCGGCCTCCTCCTGCAGTTCGACGAACTCCTCGGGCTTCACCCACCGCGAGACCGGGTGGTGCCGGGGCGAGGGCCGCAGGTACTGGGTGATGGTGATGAGGTCGCAGCCGGCGTCGTGCAGGTCCTGCAGCGCCTGGCTGACCTCCTCGCGCTCCTCGCCCATGCCGAGGATGAGGTTGGACTTGGTGACCAGGCCGTCCTCCCGGGCGGAGGTGAGCACCGACAGCGAGCGGTCGTAGCGGAAGGCCGGACGGATCCGCTTGAAGATGCGCGGCACGGTCTCGACGTTGTGGGCGAGCACCTGCGGGCGCGACGAGAACACCTCGGCCAGTTGCTCGGGGACCGCGTTGAAGTCCGGGATCAGCACCTCGACGCCGGTGCCGGGGTTCAGGGCGTGGATCTGCCGGACGGTCTCGGCGTAGAGCCACGCACCGCCGTCGGGCTGGTCGTCGCGGGCGACGCCGGTGACCGTGGCGTACCGCAGCTGCATGGTCTGGACCGACTCAGCCACCCGCCGGGGCTCGTCCCGGTCGAGCAGGGCGGGCTTGCCGGTGTCGATCTGGCAGAAGTCGCACCGCCGGGTGCACTGGTCGCCGCCGATGAGGAACGTCGCCTCGCGGTCCTCCCAGCACTCGTAGATGTTGGGGCAGCCGGCGGACTGGCAGACGGTGTGCAGGCCCTCGGCCGCGACGAGGTTGCGGACCGCGGTGTACTCCGGACCCATCTTCGCGCGGGTCTTGATCCACGCGGGCTTGCGTTCGATGGGGGTCTCGGAATTGCGCTGCTCGAGCCGGAGGAGCTTCCGACCGGCCGGGATCGCGGAGCCTTGCTCAGGTGCGAGCGTCACTCAGCTGATGGTACGCAGCGAGCCCAGGTGCGCCTCGACGATCGGCCGCACCTCGTCCAGCGTCACGTCGCGGCCCAGCTCGGCCGACAGCGAGGTGACGCCGACGCCCTCCAGGCCGCACGGGACGATGCCGCCGTACGCACCGAGATCGGGGTTCGCGTTGAGCGCGAAGCCGTGCAGGGTGACGCCGCGGGCGACCCGGATGCCGATCGCCGCGATCTTGCGTTCCGGGCGCGGGGGCCGGGCACCGTTCCAGCCGTCGTCGGCCGCGATCCAGACGCCGCTGCGGCCCTCGACCTGCATGGTCGCGAGGCCGAACTCGCCGCACACGGTCATCAACGCGCGTTCCATCCGACGCACGTACGCCACGACGTCGACCGGATCCGGCAGCGCGAGGATCGGGTACCCGACCAGCTGTCCGGGCCCGTGCCAGGTGATCTTGCCGCCACGGTCGACCTCGACCACCGGGGTGCCGTCGACCGGTCGCTCGTGCGGCTCGGTGCGCTTGCCGGCGGTGTAGACGGGGTCGTGCTCGACCAGCAGCACGGTGTCGGGGACCTCGCCCGCGACGCGGGCTGCGTGCATCTCACGCTGCAGGTCCCACGCCGGGGTGTACGCCATCCGGCCGAGCCACCGCACGTCGAGTGCGGCGGCGAGCGGGGTCGTCGGGGTGGCCGTGGCTGTCACCAGCCGGACGGTACGCCCGAACGGCGTCCCCGGGTCCGGGGGGCGGAGCCCCAGGCCTCGGGGGGCCGAGCCCCAGGCCTCGGGGGGCCGAGCCCCCGGCCTCGGGGGACCGGACTCCGGGGCCCGGGGGCCGGCACGGGTCGGGATCCGGGACAACCCGGATGCCGCAGTCGCGCCGGATCCGAGAGGATGACGCCGTGACCGACACCCCCACGCTCGAGCGCGCGGCCCCGACACCCGACGACCGCGGCCCGGTCGAGGCGTCGTCGCACAGGTGGGGCGTCAAGCGCGTCGGCCTGGGCGTCCTCATCATGCTGGTGTGGCTCGTCGTCGGCGGGCTCGGCGGCAGCTACGAGGGCAAGCTGTCGGAGGTCCAGAAGAACGACAACTCGGCCTACCTGCCGGCCTCGGCGGAATCGACCAAGGCGTCCGACATCGCCGACACGTTCTCGACGAGCGCGACGATCCCCGGCTTCATCGTCGTGCAGCGCGAGGGCGGCCTCACCGACTCGGACAAGGCGGCGGTCGCGGCGCTTCGCCCGAAGCTCGCCGCGGTCGACGGGGTCGCGAGCGACCAGGTCGGGGTGCCGACGTTCTCCCAGGACGGCACCGCGGCCGCGATCCAGGTCCCGCTCGTCGCGAAGACCGGTGACACCTCGGTGAACGGCGAGCAGCTGTCGACCACCGAGAAGGCGGTCATCGCGGTCGCCCAGGCGAACGCCCCCGACGGCCTGACCGTGCACAGTGCCGGTCCCGGCGGTCTGCTCGTGGCGTTCGTCGACTCGTTCGCGGGCATCGACGGCAAGCTCATCGGCATCGCGGGGGTGGTCGTGATCGTGCTCCTGCTGCTGGTCTACCGCAGCCCGGTGCTGTGGATCTTCCCGCTGCTGTCGGCGGCGCTGGCGCTCGGCGTGTCCTCGATCGTCGTGTACTTCATGGCCAAGCACGACGTCATCACGCTGTCCGGCCAGAGCCAGGGGATCCTGTCGGTCCTCGTGATCGGGGCGGGCACCGACTACGCCCTGTTGCTCACGTCCCGGTACCGCGAGGAACTGCACAACTTCGAGAACCGGTTCGACGCCATGTGGCGGGCCTGGCGGGGTGCCGCGCCGGCGATCGGCGCCTCGGCGATGACCGTCATCCTCGGCCTGCTCTGCCTGCTGTTCGGCACCCTCAAGGCCGACACCGGGCTCGGGCCGGTCTGTGCGGTCGGCATCGCCTGCACGGTGCTGGTGATGTTGACGTTCCTGCCGGTGTTCCTCGCCGTCTGTGGCCGCTGGATCTTCTGGCCCAAGCGGCCACTCCCGGACGGGCAGGGCGACCTCGCGACCCACCGGGTCTGGGGCCGGGCCGCCGCGCTGGTCAGCGGTCGCGCCCGCACCGGCTGGATCGTCACCACCGTGGTGCTGCTCGGCTGCATCGCCCTGCTGCCGAACCTGCACCTCGGGACGCTGTCGAACACCCAGCAGTTCACGAACAAGCCCGACGCCGTGACGGGTCAGGAGATCTACAACGCCAAGTTCGACCAGGGCGCCGGCGCCCCCGCGATCATCGTGGTCAACGCGACGGCGCTGGCCGCCGTCACCGACGCGGTCAAGGGTGTCGACGGCGTCGCGGCGGACGTGGCGGGTGCGGTCTGCCTGCAGCCGGACTACGACAAGCTCGCCGTGGCGGTGAAGGCCGGCCAGTCGATCACGCCCGGCGCGGGCGGGTGCCTGCCGGACGCCCTCTCGGTCGAGCCGAGGAACGGCCGGACGGTGCTGCAGGCGCAGCTGACGTCGTCCTACGACTCGCCGGCCGCCAGCGCCACCATCGTGAGACTGCGGACCGCGGTCCATGCCGTGCCCGAGGCCGACGGCCTGGTCGGGGGCTCGACGGCGGCCAACCTCGACGTCGCGAACGCCGCGACCCACGACCGCAACGTCATCATCCCGATCGTGCTGGCCGTCATCCTGGTCGTGCTCGCACTGTTGCTCCGTGCACTGGTCGCGCCGTTGTTGCTGATCGCCACGGTCGTGCTGTCGTTCCTCGCGACCCTCGGCGTGAGCGGGTTCGTGTTCTCGCACGTCTTCGGCTTCCCGAAGGAGGACAGCTCGTTCGTGCTCTACGCGTTCGTGTTCCTCGTCGCGCTCGGCATCGACTACAACATCTTCCTGATGACCCGCATCCGGGAGGAGACCGTCGAGGTCGGTACGCACGCCGGGATCACGCGCGGTCTGACGGTCACCGGTGGCGTCATCACGTCGGCCGGCCTGGTGCTCGCCTCGACGTTCGCGGTCCTCGGCGTCCTGCCGCTGGTGTTCCTCGCCGAGATCGGCTTCACGGTCGCGTTCGGCGTCCTGCTCGACACGTTCATCGTCCGCTCGATCCTCGTGCCCGCGCTCTCGCACGACATCGGCCGGAAGATCTGGTGGCCCTCGAAGCTCGCGCACGCCGAGGAGTAGGGCGCTCAGCGGTCGAGTTTCTCGTGCAGCACCGTGGTGTTGTGGAGCGTTCCGCCGTTGCGCGTCGAGTCGCCCAGGTAGTGGATCTTCGGGTCGGGCACCGCTGAGGTGTGCGGGATGGTCAGCGGGTTGTCACGCACGTCGATCGGCACCTCGGACGCCGAGCCGTGCCGGCCGTCGGGGAACGAGGTGTTGAAGCCGCCGACGTTGGTGCCGCCGCCGTCCGCCGAGCCCGCCGTGTAGGTGTTGACGACCGCACGCACCCGGCCGTCGTCGTTGACCTGGTAGCTGATGCCGTACTCGCGGGCGGTGTGGGTGTCGGCGTCCTGGACCTGGACCAGGCTGTTGCCGGCCTGCACGCCGAGCGCCGTGCCGCCGAGCCGGCCTCCCGCGGGTTGAACGGCTCCTCGGTGGTCGGAGCCGTCGGGTCGGGGTCGAACGACGTCTCGGGCCCGTCGGGGGTCTTGGCGTCCCAGTAGGGCTTGTCGTGCGGAACCTCCGGCGCCTCCACGCCCTCGCCGCCGTAGACCGGGCGGCCGTCGGGCCCGATCTCGAGGTCGTGGGAGTCGGTCCGGTTCACGTCGAGGTCCTGACCGGTCGTGCCCTCCAGGATGATGAGGCTCTTGGTCGAGTCGGTGACCGTGCCGAAGCCGCCGGGTGCCTGGTACGACTCGACGGTGTGCCAGCCGGGATCGTTGCCGTCGAGCTGGTCGATGCCGCCGTCGGCCCGGGGGACACCGGAATCCTGCAGGTACACGTGCTTGCCGTCGGAGTAGTAGGGGCTGACGATCGGCCACTGCTTGCCGCCCGGCCCGAGGATGGTGCCGCCGCCCAGGTAGCCGTAGCCCGGCTTGACGGTGGAGCCGTCGACGCCGGTACCGTGGGCCAGGTTGTAGACCTGCGCCCAGTTCGGCAGCTGCCCGCCCTGCACACCCTTGAACGGGTCGGTGCCCTTCGGCACGTTGCCCCAGTTCTGCGCGGCGATCGCGCGTTCCCCGGGTGTGAGCGCGTCCCCCGAACGCCGGCGGCGCTACGGCAGGCGGGTGACGTCCAACGGTGTCTCGACCGCCGTGCCGTCCGGGCCCCGTTCGACGCGGTACGCGCCGGCCCCGTCGAGCTCGGTCAGCGCCTCGACGAACCCGGTGCCGCGGTACAGCAGGCCGGCGCCGTCGTCGGTGGCGTACCCGTCCGGGAGCGTGCCGTCGGCGATGAGCGACCGGTACAGCGGGCGGCGTTGCGGCTCGCTGTCGTAGTGGACACCGTTGGAGTACGGGAGCAGGCCGAGCCCGTTGGTGATCGGGCGCAGCGTCGGCCCGAACGAGTCGGTGGTGCCGCCGATGTGCCAGCACAGCGAGCCCGCCGAGACACCGGTGAGCACGACACCCGCCTGCCACACCTCGCGGAACACGTCGTCGAGCCCGTGCAGTCGCCACATGGCGAGCAACCCGGCGACGCTGCCGCCCCACACCCACACGACGTCCTGGGACAGCAGGTGCTCCCGCACGTCCTCGACGTTCGGCATCGTGAACAGTTGCAGGTGACTGCCCTGCCACCCGAGGTTCGCCGCGTTGGCGTAGAACGTCGTGATCAGTCCCTTGTCGTCGCCGCATGCGGTGCCGAGGAAGCACACCCTCGGCGCGCGGCCGCTCACGCCGGACAGGTCGACGGCGTGGTGGGTGAGGGCGGCGGGTTGCCAGGCGAGGCGGTCGGAGGCGCGGGCGCCGCCCGAGGTGGCGAGGATGGTGGGCTGGGCGGCGGGCACGTCCGG
>CAXUNA010000135.1:0-8832 GCA_964252095.1 uncultured Jatrophihabitans sp.
CCCTGGTGCGGCTGCGCAACGCCACGGCCGCGCGGGGTCACACCCTCCGGGTCGAGCAGGTCCCGCCGCGCGCCCGCCGGGTGTTCGAACTCGCCGGGCTCACGGACCTGCTGGCCGACGTCGGGTAGACCGTTGCACGGCGCAACTCGCACGGCAGCACCGCGGGCTTGACGACGGCCGGCGATCCGGCAGGCTCGACCGGTGCACGGTTCGGCGACTCCGTCGCGCGCGGTGGTACTCGTGACCGGCATGTCCGGTACCGGCAAGTCGACGCTGCTCGCGGCGCTCGCGAGCCGGGGGCACGCGGTGCTCGACACCGACGAGCCGGGGTGGATCCGGTGGTCGGGGACCGAGCGCGAACCGGTGTGGTACCTCGAGCGGATCGCGGCGGTCCTCGACGGCCACCGCTCCGGCCGGCTGTTCGTCGGCGGCTGCGTCGCGAACCAGGGCGCCCTCTACCACCGGTTCGACGCCGTGGTGCTGCTCAGCGCCCCGCTCGAGGTGGTGCTCGCCCGCGTCGCCGACCGCGCCAACCCGTTCGGGTCGACCCCGGCCGACCGCGCTGCCATCGCCCGGGACACCGCGACCGTCGAGCCGGTCCTGCGGGCCGGTGCCACCCACGAGTTGGTGACGACCGTTCCCGTCGCCGACGTCGTCAGCGCGCTCGAGGCGATCGCGGGCGGGTGAGCGGTCGACCGTCCGTGGCCCGGACCAGCCGCGCCGCGAGCTCCCGGACCAGCCCGCGCAACTCGTCCGGGCCGTCGACGACGAACGGCAGCCCGGACGCGACGAGGACGCCGGGGACCCAGTCGAGTCGCTCCGCACGCAGCCGCACCACCACCCAGCCGCCGGCGTCGGGTCCGGCGTCGACCGTGACGATGCCGTCCGGGAACCGCGAGCGGACGAGGTCCGGGGCGCCCTGCACGCGCAGTGCCACCTCGTACCGGTGCGGAGCGGTCGCGATGCCTTCGAGCAGGTGTGCAGAGGGATCGAATCCCTCGGGAACCTCGAAGGTCCCGTCGAGCAGCGTCGCGGCGGTGACGCGATCCAGTCGGAACGAACGGGTCTCCCCGCTCCGGGAATCTGCGCCGACGACGTACCACCGTCCCGAGCGCGCGACGATCCCGTACGGCTCGACCCGTCGTGCGGTGGAGCGACCGTTGCCCGCCGTGTAGTCGACGGCCACCGGCCGTCGGTCACGCGCCGCCTCGGCGAACCCGAGCAGCACCGGCGTCTCCGGTGCCACCGCCGCCCGCTCCGGCGCCGCGGAGACGGTCGTCGCGAAGACCGTCGTCGCGAGCAGGGCCTCCAGCCGGCGGCCCAGCGCCTGCGGCAGCACCCGCTGCACCTTGGCCGCGGCGCTGGCCGCGGCCGCGACCGACGTCGTCACCAGGCCCGCCCGCCGGGCGGCGACCAGGCCCAGGACGACGGCGAGGGCCTCCTCGTCGGTGAACATGAGCGGCGGCAGCCGGTGGCCCGCTTCCAGGCGGTACCCGCCGTAACGACCCCGGACCGAGCGGACCGGGACGTCGAGGTCGAGCAGGTGCGAGACGTACCGGCGCACGGTGCGCTCGTCGACGCCGAGCCGGTCGGCGAGCTCGGCGACCGTCCGCGTGCCCCCGGCCTGCAGGATCTCGAGCAGGGCGAGCACCCGCGCGGTCGGTCGCGTCACGGACTGATCCTGCCGCAGATACCGGGCGGATGCTGTCCGGTACCGGTCCTAGCGTCGTCGTCATGACGACCACCGAGACACCCGACCACCCCACCATCCAGCTGTCGGTCCGCGTCATCACCGACGACGTCGCCCGGCTCGCCGCGTTCTACGAGCGCGTCACCGGCACCGCGGCCACCTGGTCCACACCGGACTTCGCCGAGGTCGTGACGCCGGGCGGCACGCTCGCGATCGGGAGCACCCGCACCGTGGCGCTGTTCGGCGTGGGCTCGGCCGAGCCCGCCGCCAACCGCAGCGCGATCGTCGAGTTCCTCGTCGACGACGTCGACCGTGAGTACACGCGCCTCGCCGCGGAGCCGACCGAGTTCGTCACCGCGCCGACCACGATGCCGTGGGGCAACCGGTCGCTGCTGCTCCGCGACCCCGACGGCACCCTCGTCAACCTGTTCACGCCCGTCACCCCGGAAGCCGTCGCGAGGTTCGGCCGGTGAGCCGCGGTCGATCAGGCGTGGAGCAGCGCGCTCGGGAACGAGCGCTTCTCCAACCGCCAGGAATCGATGCGCATGCGCACCGTGGTCCGCGGGCTCTGTCGGTCCGGGTGCGGACGGCCGGTGTAGTGCCGGGCCATCCGGTCGCTGTCACGGCGGTGCGTGTCGACGAAGATGCCCTCGACCCACCCCTGCAGGCTGACGTGCGTGTGCGCGCCGTCGGCCGCCAGCACGGTCAGCGAGATCCGCGGGTCCTGCTGCAGGTGCCGCACCCGGGAGCGGCCGGCGCCGAGCGCGAACAGGATGCTCTCGTCGGGCTCGAGCAGGTACCAGGTCACCGCGGTCACCGGGTGGCCGGCCGCGTCCACCGTCGCCATGACGGCGAGGTTGGGCCGGGACAACATCTGGACGACCCTGATCGGCAACGGGTCCAACGGCACCTGACACCTCCGGCTGCGAGAAGTGGCGTCACGCTACCGGGTGGGTGAATCCCACGTCATCAGTCCGTGATGGCCGATCCACTGCTCCAGCCGTGCCAGCGCTCGATGGTGAGGTGGGTGCTGACGCGCGGCCGCGAGCGGTTCCCGTACGGCTGACCCGTGTAGTGCTCGGACAACCGGTCGATGTCGCGCAGGCCCTCGTCGTCGACGATCTCGCCGACCCGCCCCTGCACGCTCACGTGGGTGTACCAGTCACCCTCGGCGAGGGCGGTGAGCGAGACACGGGGGTCGCGGTGCAGGTGCCCCAGCCGGGCGCGGCCGGCGTCGAGACCCAGCAGGATCGTGCCGTCGGGCTCGAGCAGGTACCAGGTCGCGACGGTGACCGGACGGCCGTCGGCGGCGATGGTCGCCATGACGGCGGGGTTGGGGCGGGCGAGCAGCTCGAGCACCTCGGGCGGCAGCGGCGGTGTGGGCATGAGGACCTCCGGGATCGACGGACCTCCCACGCTATCCGCGCCGTCGTCCCGGTGCGCGCACCTGACGAGGGGGTGCAGCCACCACACCGCAGGTGTCGTGCTGACGCCGTCGTCCCACGGCCCGCCGGACGACAGGCTCGGTACCGCCGGTGAGAGACACCGGTACCGACCGAATCCCTGGAGTTCCCGATGTCCGTCCGTTCCGCACTCGGCACCGCCCGCCGCACCGTCCTCGTCGCCGCCGTCCCGGGTCTCGCGGGTCTCGCCGCGATCGCCGGCCCGATGGCCCACGCCGACGCCGCCACGACCTGCGCCTCCGACTCCTGCATCCAGCAGTTCGCGACGCACGTCGGCGGCCTGGAGCTCGGCACCACGCTCGAGACCACCGTCCCGACGAGCGACCGCCTGTTCGTCTACGACACCGAGGCCCGACCGGTCAGCACCACGGTCGACACCCGCCTGCGCACCACGCACGTGGTCACCTCGCCGAGCACCCTGACCCCGAACACGAAGTACCTCTACCGACTCGAGGAGCGGGACCAGAGCGGCAACATCGCCGCGCGGACCGGCACGTTCACCACTCTCCACCGCCAGGTCGACGTCATGTTCCAGACCGTGACCGTGAGCAACGATTCCGACGGCTGGACCGCCGGTGACTTCAGGACGTGGGTGCGGGCCGGCAACACCGTCCAGCTCCCCGCCCTCGGCCAGCAGACCATCACCGACGGCCAGACCACGCCGCTGGCGGCGCTCGTCCGCACCCGCGACGCCGGCACCACCCTCACCGTCCGGACCGAACTGCTCGACAACGACTGCAGCATCCCCGACTTCCCGTTCATCAGCTGCCCCTTCCCCTCCAGCCCGACCTGGAACAACGGCTCGACGCCGCTCTGGGACTGGAGCACCGCTGTCGGCACGTTGAACACCGCGAACGCCACCACCGGCGTGAGGACCTTCCACATCGCGGTCGACGCGTCGGTCGGGTTCACCGTGAACGGCTGGTACTCGGTCACCTTCGTCGCATGACCCCCACCCGGCGGTCACGCCGCGCCGACACCCCGAGCCGCCCCGCGCGGCCGGGGTTCTCGGCGTGTGGTGCCTGCACCGGTGTCCACAGCACCGCACCGCTGGAAGGCTGCCGCACATGAGCGTGCCGATCACCGTGGTCATGGCCGAGGACAACCTGCTCGTCCGGGAGGGCGTGCGCGGGATCCTGGCCGTCGAACCCGACATCGCGATCGTTGCAGTGTGCGCGAACGCCGACGAGTTGCGCGCGGCGGTGGCGGAGCGCGACCCCGACGTCGTGGTCACCGACATCCACATGCCACCCGACCTGTCCGACGACGGCATCCGCGTCGCCCGCGACCTGCGCCGCGACCGACCCGGAACCGGCGTGGTGGTGCTGTCCAGCCGCGACGACCCGCAGCACGCGATCGACCTGCTCGAGGACGGCGCGCACGGCCGGGCCTACCTGCTCAAGGAGCGGGTGGCCGAGCCCGGCCAGCTCGTCGACGCGGTGCGCCAGGTGGCTGCGGGCGGCTCGGTCATCGATCCCCGGGTGGTGGACGCGCTGCTGCGGGCGGCGTCGCGTCCCTCGGCCGTGCGCACCCCGACCCTCGCCTCGCTGTCGCCGCGCGAGACGGAGGTCCTGACGGCGATGGCGGGCGGCGCCAACAACACGGCCATCGCCACGCACCTGTTCCTCACGGTGCGCGCGGTCGAACGGCACATCAACTCGATCTTCGCCAAGCTCGGGCTGGGTGAGGAGCCGGACTACCACCGACGGGTGCGGGCGGTGCTGCTCTTCCTCGCCGGCTGACGCTCTGGACAGCAGGCTCGCCGTGGCCATACTATTTTTGTAGTACGACCGGCGGGTCCAGCCCGGTCGACCCCGGTCCGGAGGCACCATGCCCTCGTCGCAGCTCACCTCGGTCGTGCTCGACGCGTCGATGGACGCGGTCGTCACGGCCGACCGGCACGGCCGGATCACCGGCTGGAACGCCACCGCGGAGGCGATGTTCGGGTTCCCGGCGGCCGCGGTGCTCGGTCGCTCGCTCGGCGACACGATCATCCCGGCCCACCTGCAGGACGCCCACCGCGCCGGTCTCGCCCGGTCGGCCGCCGGCGCGCCGGGGCACGTTCCCGGCGCCCGGACCGAGACCACCGGGCAGCGAGCGGACGGCACGCTGTTCCCGGTCGAACTCACGATCACCCGGATCAGTGATCCCCGCGGGCACGACGACGTGACGTTCGTGGGGTTCCTCCGCGACATCAGCGAGCGCCACCGCCTCGTCGCCGAACTCCGGGACAGCCGGACCCGGCTCATCGCCGCCTCGGACGACGCCCGCCGTCGGGTCGAGCGCGACCTGCACGACGGCGCCCAGCAACAACTCGTCGCCCTCGCCATCGCCCTCCGGGGCGCGCGCCGCACCCTGGACTCCGACCCGCGCACCGCTGCGGGCCTGCTCGACCGCTCGGTCGACATCCTCACCAGCGCCATCGACGAACTGCGCGAACTCGCACGCGGCGTGCACAACGAGACCCTCACCGAACGGGGGCTCGGCGCCGCCCTCGCCCAGCTCGCGCGCCGCTGCCCCATCGAGGTCGTGCTCACCGCGGACGTCGACGGGCGACTGCCCGCCCTGGTCGAGACCTCGGTCTACTACCTGGTCGCCGAGGCGCTGACCAACGCGACGAAGTACGGCGCCCACCGGGTGTGGCTCGAGGTGTCGCACACCGTTGCAGCCACGAACGATCGGTTGCTCGTCGGCATCGTCGACGACGGCCCGGGCGGAGCCGACCCGACGAAGGGCAGTGGCCTGACCGGCATGGCCGAACGGGTCGAGGCCCTCGGCGGCACGGTCGTCGTCGAGAGCCGGCCGGACGCGGGAACCACCGTGCGCGCCGACGTTCCGCTGCCGTCCTCGGCGGGGTCCGCGCTCCTGGCCGTCCCCGCCTGATCGTGGGGCGGCGCGACGACGTCCTCGAGGCGGCGATCCGGGTGACGGCCGCGGCCGGCGTGCGCGGGTTGACCCATCGCGCCGTCGACGAGGAGGGCGCGCTCCCGCGGGGGACGTCGTCCAACTACTTCCGGAGCAAGCACGCCCTCACGCTCGGGACGCTCGACCGGCTGGCGACGGTGATGGCCGAGATCATCGGCCACGTCGACGAGATCCCGATCCACGACGTTGACGACGTCGCACAGGTACTGGGTACGAACCTCGCGATGTCGTTGCAGAGCAACGTCTTCGCAGCGGCCATCTCGTCGATGTTCAACGAGGCCATCGCGGACCCCTCGCTGCACGAGACGATCGTTGCCACCAACCGGTTGTGGTGGCAGGCGATCGCCCGGATGCTGCGCGACGCCGGGATCACCGACGACGTCGAGCTGCGGGCGCAGTGCCTGCTCTCCTACGGGAACGGCCTGGTCGTCGACCAGTTGGCCCTGCGCGACGCGCAGTTCGACGCCGTCGCCGCGATGCGCCTCGGCATCAGGGGTTTCTGCTCGCCCTAGGTGTGGCGACCTGGGGACGCAGCGGACCGCTCCCCGCCGGCAGCAGGGTGGAGACGACGATCTTGCCGCGGGTGTGGCCGTCGGCGAGCTCGGTCTGCGCCTCCCGGATGTCCTCGAGCGGGTACACCGCGGCGATCGGCAGGACGATCCGGCCCCACGCGACGTCTTCGGCGATCGCGGCGAGTACCTCCGTGTCGCTGGCCTGGCTGCTGCCCTCACCCTTGACGTGGTGCCGGTCCACCGCCGCGAAGTCGATGATGGTGTCGACCCGGGCGGGGTCGACGCCGAGCTCGATCGCAAGGTCGACGTACCCGTCGCCGTGGGTGTCGACGAAGGCGTCGATGCCCTCGGGCGCGAGTTCCCGCAGCCGGTCGGCCAGACCCTCGCCGTAGGCGACGGGTTCCACCCCGACCGAGCGCAGCCAGTCGGCGTTGCCGTCGCCCGCGATGCCGATCACCCGCGCACCCGCGCGGCGGGCGAGCTGCACCGCGATGCCGCCCACCCCGCCGGCCCCGCCGCTGACCACGACGACCTCGCCGGGCTGCGGTTCCACGGCGCGCACGGCGGCGAACGCCGTGACGCCGACGACGAACAGGGCGCCGGCGCGGATCCAGTCCAGCGCGAGGGGCTTCGGAACGAGATGGGTGGGCTCGCTGACCACGAAGTCCGCGTGGGCCGCTCGGGAATCCGACCAGCCCACGACCTCGTCGCCGACCGCGAACCCGTCGATGCCGGAGCCCACGGAGTCGACGACGCCCGCGAAGTCGGTTCCCTGCCCGGAGGGGAAGGTCGTCGGGAACACGGCGTCGAGCCGACCCGTGCGGATCGAGATCTCGCCGGGGTTCAGGCCCGCCGCGAGCACGCGGACGACGACCTCACCCGGCCCGGCGGCCGGTCGTGGGACCTCGACGAGCTGCAGGACGTCGACGTCGCCGTAGTGGTCCAGCTGGACACGGCGGCTGGTGGTGCTCTGTGCAACGGTCATGGCGGATCTCTCCTTGCGGGTGGCAGTGTGGCGGGTGGCGGGTGGCGGTGTGGCGGCTGGCGGTGTGGCGGATACGTGGGGTCAGCGGGGCGGGCCGAGCACGACGTTGCCGAAACGTTCGGCCGCTTCGGGGTCGGGCTTGACCGTGAACCCGGGCGGGCGCGGCGTGCTCCGGTCCCGCCCGGTGGCACGGAACATCCCCTCGATACCGGCGGGGGTGTTGATCATCAGCAGGTCCGCGGTGGCCGAGGTGATGCGGTACCCGTGCGGCATGTTCTTCGGCAGGAAGACCACGCCACCCTCGGCGAGTTCGTACTCCTGGTCGTCGTACCAGACCAGGGCGGTGCCCTTGATCAGCATGAAGATCTCGTCCTCGTGCAGGTGCTTGTGGTACGGCGGCGCCTCGCCCTCCTTGACGTCGAACCGCCCCATCATCAGCTGGCCGTTGGTGGCCGCGCCGTCGAGCAGCATGGTCAGCGTCCCGTCGTCCAACCACTCCAGGTGCTGCTGCTGCTCGGGCTGGGCCAGGTAGAGCATGCTCACGATGAAACTCCCTGTCGGTGCGGATGATCACGGCATCATGCTGCGAATTCGTAGCACTTCGCGAGCGTAGCGCTGCTGCGAGTTCGTAGCAACTGGACGCCGATAGAGTGACGCGTGTGACGCCCCGCGAGCGGCTGGCCCCCGGGCAGCTCGCCGTCTACTTCGCCCTCATGGAGACCAGCAGCCTGCTGCAGTACGGGGTGGAGCAGCAGCTGCGGCGCGACGGCGACCTCAGCTTCGTGCAGTGGCAGATCCTCGCCGGCCTGAACTTCCACCCCGACGGCCGCGAGCGGATGACCGACGTCGCCGACCGGGTGGTCTACAGCCGCAGCGGGCTGACCTACCAGGCGCGGGAGCTCGAGAAGCGCGGATACGTCGAGCGGCTCGCCGATCCCGACGACGAGCGCAGCACGGTCGTCGCCATCACGCCGACCGGTCGGCAACTCATCGGCGCCGTCCTGCCGGGCCACGAGGACGTCGTCCGGGAGCTGCTGCTCGACCACCTCGGCGAGAAGGACGCCGCGACCCTCACCCGGTTGCTCGGGACGCTCCGCGACCGGATGCGCACGAAGCCGCCGCGTTCGGCACAACCGCGCAAGCGGCCATCGGGGTAGATCCGCGGATCAGCGCCGACGCAGTGCGACCAGCGCCGCGACGACGATCTCCGAGAGCACCGACGGCCCCGCGGCGGCCCGTCGCTCCCGCACCCGGGCG
>CAXUNA010000136.1:0-8796 GCA_964252095.1 uncultured Jatrophihabitans sp.
CGCAGCACGGTGCCCCTTCGCCATCCCGACCTCCTCAAATCAACCCAACAAGACCCCACCACAGGGCGCGGTTGCGCTGACCCATTGAGAACGCCCTGACCACTCGCGAGGAAAGGTGACCACTCGCGGGGAAAGGTGACCACTCGCGGGGAAAGGTGACCACTCGCGGGAAAAGGTGACCACTCGCGGGTCGGACGGGTCGGTCACTCGCGGGTGGGACGGGTCAGGTCCGTGCGCCGTCGGACCGGGTCAGCCCGGCGTCCCCGCCAGCCGGTCGCGCAGACCGGTGGCGCGAGCGGCCTCCCGCTCGACGCACGCCCGCACCGCCGCGACCGATCCCACCACCCGCACGAGCGACGACGCGCGGGTGACCGCGGTGTAGAACGTCTGCCGGGTGGCGAGCGGGGAGTCCGCGGCGGGCAGCAGCACGGTGACCTCGCGGTACTGGCTGCCCTGCGCGCGGTGGACGGTCATCGCGTGCAGCGGGCGCACGTCGCCGAGCCGCACCAGCGGGATGGTGTCGACCCGGTCCTCGCGACGGAACGCGGCCACCAGGTCCCCACCGCGCTCGACCACCACCCCGGTGTCGCCGTTCCAGAGCTGGTTGTCGTAGTCGTTGGTCGTCACCATCAGCGGCTGCCCCGGGTAGCGGCCGTCGAGGCGCGGCACCAACGACGGGTCGTCGGCGAGCAGCCACCGTTCGAGCTGGTCGGCCCACCAACGCTCACCGCGCGGGCCGCGGCGGTGGGCACACAGCAACCGGTGGGCGTCGAGCGCGGCCAGCGCCCCGTGGGCATCACCCGTGCGGGCGGCGTCGACCACCTCGCGGGCGTGCCCGACCAACCCCCGCAACTCCTCCAGCGCCGGCCCGGCCACGACGTCGTCGTCCGGGGTCTCGACGAACCGCAGCCCTTCCGGTGCACTCTGCAACAGTTCGACCGCGTCGGCGGCCCCCCCCCCCCCCCCCCCCGGGGGGCGCCCCCCCCCCGGGGGGGGGGGGGCCCCCCCACGCCGTCGAGCGCGCGGACACCCGCGAACTGCTTCACCACGCCACGGGCGGTCAGCAGCGCCTCACCGGCGGGGACGCCGTCGGGGGCGGGGTTCTTCGACAGGGGGACGGAGCTCGACATGGTGGTCTTCCCGGATCAGAACGCGTCGTTCACCTTGGCGGCGGCGTTGGAGCTGTCGTACTGACCGTCGGAGATGATGACGTCGGCGGGGATCGACTTGCCGTCCTCGAAGTCCTGCAGGGTCGAGAACGCCAGCGGGCCGAAGCGCGGGTTGGACTCGATGACCGCGTTGTAGGTGCCGGCGACGATCGCCTTCACCGCGTTCTGCGTGCCGTCGACCGAGACGATCTTCACGTCCTTGCCGGGGTTCTTGCCCGCGGCGGTGAGCGCGGTCATGGCGCCCAGGCCCATCTCGTCGTTCTCCGCGTAGACCGCGGTGATGTCGGGGTTGGCCTGGATGAGCTGCTCCATGACCTGCTGACCCTTGTCACGTGCGAAGTCGCCGGTCTGCTGGGCGACGATCGTGAGCCCCGAGCCCTTGGCCTTGAGTTCGTCGACGAAGCCGCTGGTGCGGTCGGTCGTGACGTTGTTGCCCGAGGAGCCGAGCAGGATGGCGACCTTGCCCGTGCCGCCGGTCGCGGTGATCATCGCGTCGGCCGCCCGCTTGCCCTGGTCGACGAAGTTCGACCCGATGAACGTGAGGTAGTCGGTGCAGACCGGCGAGGTGACCTTGCG
Source organism: uncultured Jatrophihabitans sp. (assembly GCA_964252095.1). GTDB lineage: Bacteria > Actinomycetota > Actinomycetes > Mycobacteriales > Jatrophihabitantaceae > CAXUNA01. The sequence goes on from CAXUNA010000136.1 coordinate 1,746, forward strand.
GTCGATGGTGATGACCGGGACCTTCTTGGCCTTCGCCGCGGCCAGCGCGGGCTCGAGCCCGTCGGAGTTGAGCGGCGCGACGATGAGCGCCTGCACGCCCTGGGCGAGCATGTCCTGGATGTCGGCGATCTGCTTGGACAGCTGGCTGTTGGCGTTGGTGGTGATGAGGTTGCCGCTCGCGATGCCGAGCTTGGCGGCCTCGTCCTTGATCGACTTGGTCTCGGCGACCCGGAAGGGCGCCGACTCCGGCTCGCTCTGCGAGAAGCCGATCTTCGCGGTCTTGAGGTCGATCTTGGGGTAGCCGGACTGCTCGAGGGTGCAACCGGCACCGGTCGAGGCGGGCTGCGAGCTCGCCGCGGAGGCCGCGGGGCCACTCCCACCGGAGGAGCTGCCGGAGTCCTCCGAGCTGGCGCAGGCGGACAGCGCCAGGGTGGTCGCGCCGCAGAGAGCGGCGGTGATCAGCAGGCGGCGGGGTGCGGGCATGTGTCCTCCGATAGACGTCCTGGTCGCGCGATTTCGTGCGGTGTGGTTGCACATCGTGGGCTTACAAACCCCCTACGTCAACAGAACCCACCATTCCCGTCACCTCCCGGAAACGTTGCCGGACTGACCTGGAAGCTCCCGTTTGTCCTGTTCCCGGGACCGCTTACAGCCACGGCGCGCCTGTCGTAGGCGCAGCCTCCTGTCCATGTCCCGACGACTCGAACGGAGCTCGGAAAACTCATGTCTGACAGGTAATCCGAAGACCGCTGCTACCTGCAACAGTCCACACGCGGACCACACGAGCCGGGACGATCCGGCACCGGGCGGCACGACACGCGGCACCCGGCCGCACCGCCCGGCAGCAGTCGTCAGAACCGGTTGATTCCGTACCAAAGCCTTGACACGGCCATGTTGGGAGTTGTTCTGTTCCGATCACAGTTGTGCGCCGTCTCGATGTCGCGACGTGGCGCGGTGAGGACACCGCCGGGCGCGTCGGGGACGGCGGGCACCTGCCCCGTCCACTCCTGCCGGAGGTCCTCCCGTGAGCCGATCGCTCCCTCGTCCGTCCCGCCCACCGTGGCGGTCCGTCCTCGCCGGCGTCGGCACCCTCGCCGCCGTCGCCGGTCTGTTCGCCGCGGCCGGCCCACCGGCGGCCGCCGCCACCACCCCGCGCATCTGGGACGGGTCGACCGCCCCGCTCACCACCCCGTGGACCACGCAGGTCGGGCCCGACAACGCGTTGCCCGAGTACCCGCGCCCGCAGCTGGCCCGGCCCACGGCCGCCGCGCCGCAGTGGACCAGCCTCAACGGGCTGTGGCAGTACGCCGGCAGTGACGGCTACAGCGCCCCGCCGGTCGGCAAGACGCTGTCGGACCAGGTGCTCGTCCCGTACCCGATCGAGTCGGCCCTCTCGGGCGTCCGGCAGCACTCGGACTACATGTACTACCGACGTCTCGTCACCGTCCCCGCGTCGTACCGGGCGGCCGGTGGGCACGTCCGGCTCAACTTCGGCGCCGTCAACTACGACGCCACGGTCTGGGTGAACGGCCAGCAGGTCGCGCGTCACCTCGGCGGCTACGACGCGTTCAGTGCCGACATCACGCCCGCCCTCAACGCCAAGGGCCAGCAGGAGATCCTGGTCGGCGTCCACTCACCGGTGGACGGCGCCACGATCCCGGTCGGCAAGCAGCGGCTCGACCCGGGCGGCATCTTCTACACGGCGTCGTCGGGCATCTGGCAGTCGGTGTGGATGGAACCCGTGTCCGCCACGAGCATCGCCACGCTGACCACCACGCCGAACGTGCAGGCCTCGACGCTGACCGTCACCCCGACGATCAACGGTGACGCCACCGGTTCGAAGATCACCGTCAAGGCGTTCGACGGTGCCAAGCAGGTCGCGTCGGCCACGAGTGCCGCCGGCGTCCCGCTGACGCTGAAGATCCCGAAGCCGCACCTGTGGACGCCCGACGACCCGTTCCTCTACACGATCAAGGCGGGGCTCACCGGTCCGAACGGCACCGACGCCGTCGAGAGCTACTCCGGGCTGCGCTCCATCGAGATCGCGCAGGTCCACGGCAAGCAGCGGATCGTGCTCAACGGCAAGCCGACGTTCCTGCTCGGCACGCTCGACCAGGGCTTCTGGCCGGACGGCATCTACACGGCGCCCACCGACGCCGCGCTGAAGTTCGACATCCAGAAGACCAAGGACCTCGGGTTCAACACGATCCGCAAGCACATCAAGGTGGAACCCGCCCGCTGGTACTACTGGGCCGACAAGCTCGGGATCATGGTCTGGCAGGACATGCCGGCGTTGCCGACCGGCCGCAACTCCTCGCTCACCGCGAGCGACAAGGCGAACTTCCGCGGCGAGCTGTCGCGGATCGAGACCCAGCTGCAGGGTGTCACGTCGATCATCGGCTGGATCCCGTTCAACGAGGGCTGGGGCCAGTGGAGCGTCGAGGCGGCGACCGAGGTCGGCCGGCAGGTGAAGACGCAGGACCCGACCCGGTTGGTCGACGAACGCAGCGGCTTCAACTGCTGTGACACCCCGGGTGATCCCGGTACGGGCGACGTCATCGACTGGCACGTCTACCAGGGCCCGGCGCTCCCCGCCCCCGACGCCACCCGGGCGTCGATGGACGGTGAGCACGGCGGGTTGACCCTGCCGATCAAGGACCACACCTGGCCCGGCGCGTCGTTGAACCCCTACGGCGCGGTGAGGGACAAGGCCGCGCTCAACTCCGGATACGTCGCCAACACCGCGGTGCTGCGCGACCAGGGCGCCCCGTACGGCCTGTCGGGGAGCATCTACACCCAGATCACGGACGTGGAGAACGAGCTCAACGGCCTGTTCACCTACGACCGGCAGGTCGAGAAGGTCAACGAGGCGACCGTCCGCGCCATCAACCTGCAGACGATCGCGGCGGGCGCCGCCACCACACCGACGCCTCCGCCGGGCAAGCCGGGGCTCGCGGGTGTCAGCCAGTGGCAGTTCGACGAGGGCACCGGCACCACCGCCGCCGACTCGGCCGGCTCCCATCCGCTGACCCTGCAGGGCGGCGCGTCGTGGACCACCGGGCTCGCCGGGAACGCGCTGGCGCTGTCCGGCAACGGTCAGTTCGCCAGCACGGCGTCGCGGCTCCTGCCGACCGACCGCAGCAACTACAGCGTCTCGGCCTGGGTGGAGCTCAACGCGGCGGGCGACGGTTTCCAGACCGTCGCGAGCGAGGACGGCCTGACCAACAGTGCCTTCTTCCTGCAGTACTCGGGGGCGGACCACCGGTGGGCGTTCAGCTTCGCCGGGGTGCGCGCGCTCGCGTCCGACCTGGGCGCACCGGTGGTCGGCCGGTGGTACCACCTCGTCGGCGTCCGTGACGTCACGGCCTCCACGCTGACGATCTACGTCGACGGCACGAAGGCGGGCCAGGCTTCGGTGCTCGGCAACGCGGACTACGCACCGCCGACCGGCCGGTTCGTCATCGGGCGGGGCAAGTTCAACGGCGGCCCGGTCGACTACCTCGACGGCGCGGTCGACGACGCCCGGGCCTACGACCGCGCTCTCTCGGCGGGCGAGGTCGCCCAGCTGCACGACGCCGGAGCGGGTCAGAGCACCACCTGATCGTTGCTGTCTGCACCATCGAAGGAGAACCGCATGTCCCGACGGGCGTTCCGTACGCAGTGCATCCTCGGCGCGCTCGCCGGTCTGCTGGTGCTGACCGCGGCGGCGGGTGTGTCCACCACACCCCCCGTCGCGGCGCCGGCCGCAGCACCGCCCGTGCTGCCGGTCGTGGGCGCGGGCACACACCTGATCGATCACACCGCTGCGCTCGCGGGATTCTCGGACCAGCCGTGGTACGAGGCCAACATCCCGTTCCTCGACGTCCCCGACCAACAGGTGCAGGACGTCTACTACTACCGGTGGCGCACCTACAAGGAGCACCTGCGTTACACCAACCCGCAGGACGGCTGGATCAGCACGGAGTTCCTCGACTGCTGCGGGTACGCCGCGCCGTACCAGGCCATCGACGCCGCCGCGGGTCACCAGATCACCGAGGGGCGCTGGCTGCGCGACCCCACCTACGGCGACGACCTGGTGAAGTTCTGGACCACCGGCCCCGGCGCGGGCGCGAAGCCCGCCACCGAGGACGTCAACCCCGCCACGACCGACTGGGCCCACGAGTACAGCTTCTGGTTGGCGTCGGCCGCCTTCGGTCGGGCCCAGGCCACCGGTGAGACCGCGGAGCTCACCGCCCTGCTGCCGCAACTGGTCCGCCAGTACCGGGGATGGGACAACCAGTACAACGGCCGGCTCGGGCTGTACTGGTCGGTGCCGGTGTGGGACGCGATGGAGTTCTCGGCCTCGTCGTACCGCTCGAGCGATCCGTACCACGGTGGTGCCGGCTTCCGTCCGACCCTCAACTCCTACCAGTACGGCGACGCGGTCGCGATCAGCAGGATCGCCACGCTCGCCGGGGATCCCTCGACCGCCGCCGAGTACGCCCACCGGGCGGCCGCGTTGAAGGCGGCGATGGCGAAACACCTCTGGGACCCCACGCGCGACTTCTTCTTCCACGTCGCGCGCGACGGCAACCCGGGTGACGCGCCCGCCGACACCCGCGAGGAGATCGGGTACATCCCCTGGGCGTTCGACGCCGCGCCCGCGGGCGACGAGGCGGCCTGGAAGCAGCTGACCGACCCGCAGGGCTTCGCGAGCGCGTACGGCCCCACCACCGCGGAGCGCCGCAGTCCGTTGTTCATGAAGGACGCGGCCGGTTGCTGCCGGTGGGACGGCCCCAGCTGGCCGTTCGCCACCTCGCAGACCCTCACCGGCATGGCGAACCTGCTCGACGACTACCCGGCGCAGGGCGTCGTCACCGCCGCGCAGTACGCCGACCAGCTGCACACGTACGCCGCGACGCAGTTCAAGGACGGGAAGCCCTACGTCGCCGAGGCCCACTCCCCCGACGACCCGACGTGGATCTACGACGGCCGGGACCACAGTGAGGACTACAACCACTCGACGTTCACGGATCTGGTGATCAGCGGGCTCATCGGGCTGCGGGCTTCCGAGGGCGACCGGCTGCCGATCAAGCCGCTCGTCCCGGCGTCGTGGGACCACTTCGCGCTCGAGAACGTGCCGTACCACGGCCACAACGTCACGGTCGCCTACGACAGGGCCGGCACGCACTACGGGATCGGCACGGGCATGAGCGTGTTCGTCGACGGCGTCGCGGTGACCCACACGGCGACGGTGCAGGCGGTCACCGTCACGGTGCCGGCCGCCGCCACGCCCGAGCCCGCGGCGACGCGATCGGTGGACGACGCCGCGAACCCGCTGCGCGCGGGTTACCCGAAGCCGATCGCCTCGTACACCTGGCGCAACGACGACGCGTGGAACGCGTTGGACGGCAAGGTCTTCTTCGACGAGGTGCCGGAGGACACCCGCTGGACCAACTACTCCTCGCCGAACGCGCAGGACTGGTACGGCGTCGACTTCGGCGCGCCCACACCGGTGACCGACGTGCGCTGGTACGGCTACGACGACGGTGGTGGTGTGCGACCCGCCGCCGACTACCGGGTGCAGTACCTGGTCGGGAGCACGTGGAAGAACGTCCCCGGACAGCGACGGGCCACCAGCACGCCCGTCGGGAACGGGCTGAACCGCATCACCTTCCCTGCGGTGACGACGTCGCAACTGCGTCTGCTGTTCACGAACCCACCCGGGGCGTTCGTCGGTGTCACCGAGGGGCGGGGGTGGCGGGGGGCGAGCCGGGGGGGGGCCCGCGCGGGGGGGGGCGCCGGGGGGGTCACCGCCCGCCCGCCGGGGGGCGAGGGGGGGGCCACCGTGACCGTTGCAGTCCGCAACGCCTCCGCACAACGGTTGACCGGCATCACGCTGACGGCCGCGATGTCACCGGGCTGGCGGGCGGTGACCTCGGGTGCCGCCTTCGCCCTCGGTCCGGGGGTGGTGGCGCACCGCACGGTGACCGTGGTGGCCCCGCCGGGCGCGACGCCGGGCTCCGACGCGGCGGTGCGTGTGACCGCGGCGTTCACGCAGGACGGCGCCGTGCGGAGCACCCACCGGCAGTTCCCGCTGCGGACCGCCTACCCGACCGGGCCCACCGCGCCCGTGGCCGACTGGCCGCTCGACGAGGGCACCGGCACGACCGGCCACGACACCACCGGGCACCACGACCTCACCGTCACGGGCCACGCGGCCTGGACACCGGGTCGCTCCGGCTCGGCGCTGCAGTTCGACGGCGCGACCGCTGCGGCCACGGCCGGACCGGTGCTCGACACCGCCGGCAACTTCACCGTGGCGGCCACGGTCAGGCTCGACTCCACCGACGGTTTCCAGACCGCCGTCGCGCAGGACGACACCACCACCAGCGGCTTCTTCCTGCAGTACAGCGGGGCCGACGGTCGGCTCGCGTTCTCGACCGAGCAGGGTCGGGCGCTCGCGAACGCCAGGCCCGTGGTCGGACGCTGGTACCGGCTGGTCGGGGTCCACGACGCCAACGCCGGCACCTACACGCTGTACGTCGACGGCGTCGCCCAGAGCTCGGTGCTCCACCTCGACCCGGGCGACGCCAGCACCGGTCCGTTCACGGTCGGCCGGGCGGAGGCGGGCGGGAACCCCACGGACTACTGGCACGGCGCGGTCGACGGCGTCCGGGCCTGGGCACGTGCGCTCCCGGCGAGCGAGGTCGCGGCCTTGCGCTGACACCGGGGATGGTGACGCCGCCGGCTCGGACCGGTCAGGAGCGTTCGCGGGCGATCGCCTCGTGGTGGCGGACGACCTCGCTGACGATGAACGTCAGGAACTTCTCCGCGATGGCGGGATCGAGTCGCGCATCGGTGGCGAGTTCGCGCAGCCGGGTGATCTGGCGTTGCTCGCGGGCGGGGTCGGCCGGCGGCAGGCCGTGCTCCGCCTTGAACTCCCCCACTGTGCGGGTGAGCCGGAACCGCTCGGCGAGCAGGTGAACCAGCGCCGCGTCGAGGTTGTCGATGCTGCCGCGCAGCTGCTCCAGGGTGACCTCGGAGCTGAACGTCACCGGGGCGTCGTCGG
>CAXUNA010000137.1:0-8774 GCA_964252095.1 uncultured Jatrophihabitans sp.
AGCGCCACCACACGACGAGCATGATGAGGACGATCGCGCCGAACTGCAGCAGCACGCGCAGGCGCATCAGGTTCTGCGACGTGTTGGGACTGCCGCCACGCAGCATGTTGAAGAGGCCCAGCAGCAGGACGACGGCGACGGCCTCGGCCGCCGCCCCGTGGATCGGGTTGCTGTCGCCCACCGATGCCCAGTCGCGGAGCCTGCAGGGCTCGCGGGTCAGCCGGGTGATGGTCGCGGCGGGGTGGAACTCCGTCGAACCGATCGCCGGTGTCTTCAACCCGTGGGTGTTGGACGCGCTGCGGCAGCGCGTGCTCACCCTCCGGGCCCAGGGCTTCGACGTGGTGATCGACCCCGGCCTGCAGTACCCGCCGTCCTGGGCGTTCTCGCTGCCCGGCACCACCCGCTTCGTGAACCAGTACGGCGAGCAATGGCACGGCGACAGCGGCACCGACGTCGTCAACCCGGTCTTCAACACCGCGGTCCGCGCGGCCCAGGCCACGTATGTCGCCCGGCTCGGCGTCGCCCTGCAGGGCACCGGGGTCGCGAGCATCCGGGTCGGCGGCTTGTTGAGCGGTGAGCTGCGCTACCCGCCGCAGACCTACAACGGCCGGTCCGGGCTGCTGTGGGACTACGACGCCGCGGCGCAGGCGGCCGCCCCGGTCCGTGGCTGGCGGCCGGGTTCCGGCTCGGACGGCGACGCCCAGGCGTCGCTGGCCTACTACTTCGCCTCGTTGACCGGCTACGAGACGTGGCTCATGCGCACCACCGCCGCCGCGTTCCCCGGCGTGGACCAGCAGGTGATGTTCCCGTCCTGGGGGCTGCGCCCGGGCATGGTCGACGCCGCGGTGACGGCCGGGCTGACCGGCAGCACGGTCGCGGAGAAGGGCAGCATGATCGCCGAGGGTCTGGACTGGGACAGCCAGGTCAAGGCGATCGCGAGCAGCGGCCTGCGGGCCACCGTCTACAGCACCTGGGTCGACGCCCCGAAGCAGGGCACCACGGTCCAGCAGATCTCCCCCGTCGAGTACCTGGCCCAGCTCGCCGCGAAGTACGGGCTGCCCGTCGCCGGCGAGAACACCGGTGGATCCGGGCCGGCCGCGCTGGCGCTCACCGTCGCCCGGATGTGGGCGTGCCACCTGGTGGGCGTCATGTACATGTCGGGCGATCTCATCGACAGGGGTCAGGCGGGCGTCACGATCTCCCAATTCCGCTCCGCGGCCGATGCTGCGACCTTCCGGTGACCGCGACCGGGTTCGACCTGCGCTCGGCGCCGGAGTTCGACGGGTGCGAGAATCTGTCGGAGCAGCTGTCGACCGGAGGAGGACGCGTGGCGCAGGAGACGGAGCACGGGCCACGCCGCGGCGGCGCCCGGTGCGACTGCGGCCACGTCAAGGTCGTGCACCAGCACGCGCGCGTGGGGCTCGACTGCGGTGTCTGCGGCCCCTCGACGTGCCCGGAGTACCGCCGGCGCCCCCTGTGGGCACGCTTCGTGCGCCGCCACCGCGCCAGCCCGCTCGGCGCGGCGGTGTTCGACCGGCGGTGAGCCGACGGGTGGCCGCCTGCGCGTCGCGGCCGGCCCCCTCACCGCTCAGGCGTCGTCGTCGTCGATCCAGTCGAGCGTGCGGCTGACCGCCTTCTTCCAGCCGGCGTAGCCCTTCTCCCGCTGCTCGTCGGACCACTCCGGCGTCCAGCGCTTGTCCTCGTCCCAGTGGTGGGCGACCTCGTCGGTCGACTCCCAGAACCCGACGGCGAGGCCGGCGGCGTAGGCCGCGCCGAGCGCGGTGGTCTCGGCGACCACCGGCCGGGAGACGGGGACGCCGAGGATGTCGGCCTGCATCTGCATGCACAGCTCGTTGGCCGTGACGCCGCCGTCGACCTTGAGCACCTCGAGCGTGACGCCGGAGTCGGCCGTCATGGCGTCGGAGACGTCCTTGGACTGGTAGCAGATCGACTCCAGCGTGGCCCGCGCCAGGTGCGCGTTCGTGTTGAAGCGCGAGAGCCCGACGATCGCGCCGCGGGCGTCGCTGCGCCAGTACGGCGCGAACAGCCCCGAGAACGCCGGGACGAAGTACATGCCGCCGTTGTCCTCGACCGACCTCGCGAGCCCCTCGACCTCGCTGGCGCCGGAGATGATGCCGAGCTGGTCACGCAGCCACTGCACCGCGGAGCCGGTGACGGCGATCGAGCCCTCGAGGGCGTAGACCGGCGGCTCGTCGCCGAGCTTGTAGGCGATCGTGGTGATCAACCCGTGCTCGGAACGGACGATCTCCGTGCCGGTGTTCAGCAGCAGGAAGTTGCCGGTGCCGTAGGTGTTCTTGGCCTCGCCGGGGTTGAAGCAGACCTGGCCGACCATCGCCGCGTGCTGGTCGCCCAGGGCGGACCCGATGACCACACCCTCCAGCTCGGACGGCCGGGTCACCTTCCCGAACGCCTCGGCCGAGGACGAGGACACGATCTCCGGCAGCATCGCCTTCGGGATGTCGAGGAAGCCCAGCAGCTCGTCGTCCCACTGCAACGATTCGAGGTCCATCAGCATGGTGCGGCTGGCGTTCGTCACGTCGGTGACGTGCTTGCCGCCGTTGCGGCCACCGGTGAGGTTCCAGATCACCCACGAGTCGGTGGTGCCGAAGATCGCCTCGCCCTTCTCGGCCGCCTCGCGGACACCGTCGACGTTGTCGAGGATCCACTTGATCTTGCTGCCGGCGAAGTACGGCGCGGGCTGCAGGCCCGCCTTGTGCTTGATGGTGTCGGCGTGCCCGTCGCGTTCCAGCTGCTGGATGATCGACGACGTCCGGGTGTCCTGCCAGACGATCGCGTTGTAGTAGGGCCGGCCGGTGTTCTTGTTCCACACCACCGTGGTCTCGCGCTGGTTGGTGATGCCGATGGCGGCGAGGTCCGACGGGTCGAGCTTGGCACTGTTGAGCGCCGAGGCCATCGTCGAGGCGGTGCGCTCCCAGATCTCGACCGGGTTGTGCTCCACCCAGCCCGCCTTCGGCAGGATCTGCTCGTGCTCGAGCTGGCTCCGGGACACCTCCCGCCCGTCGTGGTCGAAGATCATGAACCGGGTGCTGGTGGTGCCCTGGTCGACGGCGCCGACGTAATCAGCCATGTGGGTGCGCTCCTCCTCGAGCCTGGCGTGCAGATCGGTGGTGAACGAAGGTCAGATCGTGCGTTCCTCGGGGACGGTGCCCTGGGTCTCGCTCTCGGGCTCGGCCGTGGGGTCGACGTCCGGGTCGCTCGGCAGGAAGCGTCCGATGAGCGCCTTGTAGGCGGCGGCACCGACCAGGCCCCCGATGAGCGGCCCGACGATCGGCACCCAGAAGTAGAGCCCGCCGTACTGGTCGCGGAACGCGGTGCCGTAGCCGGTGATGAACGAGGCGAGCCGCGGGCCGAAGTCACGGGCCGGGTTGATGGCGTAGCCCGCGTCGGTGCCCCACGCCATGCCGATCGCGACCACGAGCAGGCCGACGAGCAACGGGGCGAGGTTCGCGAGCGGCGGGCTGTTCTTGACGTCGGACAGCGCCATGATGACGAACAGCAGGATGGCGGTGCCGATGACCTGGTCGCGCAGGGCGCCGAGGTCGCTCACCGGGTAGGCGCCGTTGCCGGGCAGCGTCGAGAACACGCCCTGCGTCTTGATGGTGTGGCCGGGATCGACCAGCGCGAGCGTCTCGGAGTAGTTCCAGCGCACCAGCAGTGCGGCGAAGAACGCCCCGGCGGTCTGCGCCAATACGTACGGCGCGACCTTCCTCCACGCGAAACCCTCGAACACCGCAAGGGAAAGTGTCACGGCCGGGTTCAGGTGGGCACCGCTGCGGCGGCCGGCGACGTAGACACCCAGCGTGACGCCGAGGCCCCACGCCCAGGCGATGGAATCGTGTCCGCCGAGGCTGCCGTCCTTCGCCGAGCTGATCTGGGCGACGACCCCGTTGCCGAACAGGATGAGGATCATCGTGCCCGCGAACTCCGCGGCCATCGCCCCGAGGATGCCGGTGGTGCGTCGTCGTTCCGCCTCGGACGTGGCCGCCGTGGTCGTCACTGGGTACCGCCTCCTCGCGTGGCGCTCGTCGTCGGGTGCCACGCCGCTACGTACCCGGTCGAACCGCTCCCGTCACGACCGCGACCGGCCGGGAGGGCTGTGAGAGCGCGCTGACCCGGCCGGCCCGCTCAGCTGACGATCCGCAGCCGGACCGGCTCGTGCGCCTGGTCGGCGGTGATCGCCTCGGCCGCGGCGACCACGTGGCGGGCCGACCGGCGGCGCAGGCGCAGGCGGGGCTCGCGACGGAGGGCGGGGCAGGCGCAGGCGCCACAGTCCGAGCCGCTCCGGTGATGACGGTGGACATCGGCACCGTGGCCGCACCGACAGGGTCGCGCGCCGTCGGATCTGCTGCTCCTCATCGAGCACCCCCTCGTCTCGCGGACGGCCGCGGAACGGGCATCCACGATCGACTATGGACCGATCCGTGGCTCGATGCAACGGTTGTCCGACCCTTGCGCAGCCGTGTCGAAACGGCGTACACGTTCGACGTACCGACGCCGGAGAGGTGTGTGAGGCGGGTGTTGTGCCCGTCCGAGCACCGCTGCACTCAGCAACGATCGGGCGTCACGACGCCGTGGGGGTGGGGACGCCGTCCGTGCCGTAGGTGTAGCCGGGGATGGGCGGGTCCCAGGACAAGTCCCAGATGAGGTAACCGAGGTCGGAGATGAACACGCCGACACTGACGTCGACGTAGCCGATCCTGGCCCGGCCGCTGAAGTACCGCTTGTCCAGCACCACGTTCGGGCCCGGGGCCTCCGGCGCCGTGGCGTACCACCGCGCGATGTCGGCCGGGTCGAGCCCGAGGACGTCCGCCTGGGCGAGCAGCAGCTGCCGCGCCTGGTCCTTGGTGTCGAAGTCCTGGGTCGCCGCGACCTCGTTGGGCAGGACCAGGTCGTCGTCCGCGACCGGGTGACGCGGATTCGTGACGTCCATCGACGTCGTCGAGACCGTCACCGACGACGCCGGCACGGTCAGCTCGCGCCCCCCGGTCAGGTGGTAGGTGACCTGCACCGGCGTCGACCCGCCGTCGTAGGTGCGCTGGGTCTGTCCGGGCGCCAGGCCGAGTTGGGCGCGGCTCGGCATCGGACCGGCGAGGTCGACGTCGAACCGGTGGGTGGTGTCGACCTGCCTGCTCACGCTGTTCTCCTCCGAGGATCGGGTACCGCCGGGCCGGGCGCCGACGGTGCAGCCGGCGAGCACCGTCAACGCGACCACGGCGACGGCTCCGCTTCGTCTCACAACGAGATGCTGACACCCCAGCCGCCGGCCAGGCGCCCGAGGATGTCGTCCCACTGGTGGAGGAGGCGTTGGTCGTCGATCCGGCCGTCGACGCTGGACTCGATGATCTGCCGCGCCTGGTCCGGGTGGTCGTGGATGAGGTCGAGGTACTTCGGCAGGGTGTCCTTCTCGATGAGGTCCCAGCGGTCGTCGAAGTTCGCGACGTTGCCGTCGGGGAACGGCGTGGTGAGCGTCGCCTTCCCCGGGCCGGGCGGGTCGACCGTGAACGAGAACGGGTCGTGCTGCGCGAGGCTCTCGGTGCCGGGGATCGAGGAACTGCCGATCGTCGACATCGCGTACGTGAACGCCTCGCCGATCGGCGGGTCGTGGTGCTCCATGTCGTCGTACTGCTGGGCGATGATGTCGTGCTGCTCGCGGTACAACAGCGCCTTGTTGCCGGCGTCGAGCAGGTCGGTGTCGCCGGTCGCGCGGCCCTCGTCGATCTGCTGCCAGGCCTTCGTCATGTCCGGACCGATCAGCCCGGCCGCCTGCATCTCCCTGATGGCGTCGACGCCGCCGACCAGGTACGCCTCGTGCATCGGCGCCTGGTCCATGAAGATCTTCTGCTGCATCGCGAGGAACGTGTTCTCGAAGTACTGCAGCTCGGAGTCGCTCGCATGCGCGAGCTCGGCGATCGAGTTCAGCGGCGGGGGCAGCGCGGCCCGCGCCCACCCCGGCAGGTTCCCGGTTCCCGCCGACGCCGCCTCGGCCAGCTGCCGGATCATGTGGATGTCGAAGAAGCCGCCCGCGAAGGTCGGGCCGATCATGTTCGCCATGCCGGCCCACTCCATGTACGGGTTGTCCAGGAACAACTTCCCGTAGTACGTGTAGACCTTCTCGATGATGTCCTTGTTGGCGTCGGCGCCCTTGCTCGGGTCCCATGTCGCGAGGTCGATCCCGGCGTGCTCGAGGGCGAGGGCCTGGTAGTAGCTGTTGAGCAGCTGCGCGTACTGCTTCGGGTCCATCCCCATCGCCCGCGCCGCGGCGAGCAGGGCGGCGAGCTCGGCGCTGCTGCGCGGGATCGGGAAGCCGTTGCCCGGTCCGTAGCTGTACGCGCCGGGCGGGATGCCCGAGGGCGCCTTCACCACCGCCGCGGTCGGCGCCACCGCCGCCTGGGCGCGGACCGTGCCGGCGGCCTGTGAGGCGGCGCTGCGGATCTGGTCCTGCACCGCCCACGCCTGGCCGGTCGCCGAGCGCATGTCGCTCCCGGCCCGGTCCAGCTGCGCCTGCTGGCTCGGCGACACCGGCCCGACCTGCGCCCCGATCGTCGTCTGCACCTTCGCCGCCGTGTCGTACGACGCCGCGAGATCGGTGAGCCGGGAGCGCGAGTTCTCCAGCGTCGACGCGTAGGAGTCGAGGGCACCCGCCGTCGCGTTCATCGCCGGCGCCACGCTCGCCCACCGGTGTTGCACCGTCTGCCGGCTGGCGTCGTAGCTGTCGGCGGCCGAGCCCTTCCACGTCGCCGACACCGCGGTGCCGACGTGCTCGTCCCACGTGTCGGCCTGCGATGCGACCGTGCGGGCGTGGCCGGCCGCCGCGCGGACCGCGGCCGGGTCGTCCGGGAGGGTGAAGGCGTCCTGCACGGGCGGATCCCCTCAGTGCCCGAACGCCGCGGCAGCCTGCTGGTCGCTCGCGAGGTACCCGAGCACGGCCTGCTCGACGGAGTCGGCGAGCCGCGTCACGTCCTCGACCATCGCCGGCACGCCGGTCTGCCACCGCGTGACGAACTCCTGGTAGGCGCTGGTGAGGTCACCGAAGAACGAGGCGCCCGGGACGGCCGCGGCCGGCTCGGGGCTTGTCGGCAGCGCGTGCAGCGTCTTCGCCATCGCCCCGACCTCGTCCGTGTCGAGTTCGAACCCGGCCATGACAGCATCCGACCACATCCGGTGCGGCGTCGACCAGCCCGTGACGCTTCCCGGTCAGCGAAGGGCGACGCCCGGGACCGAGTCGCCGGAGTGGCCGCGCCTGCCCGGCGAACCCGGTGTCTCACCCGGGACCGAACCCCTCGGTCAGCGCGCTCGGCGCCCACGTCGGCCACTGCGGACCCTCGACGGCGACGCCCTGGACGTAGCGGGCCACCCGTCGCGGCTGCCGGTCGAGAGCGGTGTTGTCCCACACCGACGCCGAGTCGCTGAGACCGATCGCCACCCGCACCAACGGCCACAACCGCGCGTAGCGACTGCGGATCTTGTCCTCGGGGACCGGATGTCCACCGGCGTCGACGCGCCGTCGCACACGGGCGACCGCCACCTCGACCGGCACCAGCACGACGTGCAGCGCCACCGCGTACCCGACGGCTCTCGCCGCGCCGATCAGGTCGAGCTTCGACCGGTGCGAGAACACCGTCTCGGCGATGAACGGCAGCCGGGCCTCGATGAGCGCCGCGCGGGTCTGCTCCGCGATCCTCGCGGCCTCGTACGCATGACGTGCGGTGTCGCCGGGCCAGCGGAGCTCGGCGATGACGTCGGCGTTGACGAAGGGCGCGGCCAGCGCGGTCCGCGACAGCACCAGCTCGGCGATGGTCGTCTTGCCGGCGCCGTCCGGGCCGACGATCAGGTCGAGCCGCACCGGTCAGGATCGTCGCGCAGCGGTGCGAGGCGACACCACGGGTCGGTCAACCGCCGACGACGACGTGGCGGCCATCGGGCAGGTGTTGGACGAGACGACCGTCCTCGTCGAGGGAGACCGTCGAGATCCCACGCGCATCGAGGGTGGCGCCGAAGTCGGTGGTCGACATCCGCACGTCGATCTCGGCATCGATCTCGGCGTTGAGTACGAGACGTTCGTCGTCGGTGAGACCGGACATCGGTGCCCGCCCGGTCAGGACCGACTCGATGCGACGGCGCGCCGCACTCTGGTGGGAGGTGACCTCCCGGCCGACGCGAGCCCAGTAGTCGAGCTGCTGCTTGGCCGACCGGCTCTGGCGGGCGCCCTCGGTGGCGGCCGACTCGAACAGGTCCGAGGCGACCCGGGTGACGCGGTCGGCGGTTGCTGTCATGACGACGTCCTCCTGTAGCAGTCTGCTACGACGCTACACCGCGCTCAGGCGCGCGAGCGCAGGTGGCGCACGCCCAGCCAGCCGATGGCCGTGCCGAACACCAGCGACACCACGATGAGCACGAGGTGGACGCCGAAGAACGCCGTCATCCCGTGGTCCCAGGAACGGTCGTCGGCCCAGATGTTCTTGAGGAACGTCAGCCAGATGATCCAGCTCCACACGCCGAACAGCGCCAGCCCGGTCGCCGCCCGCCGTGACAGGACTCGGCGGTGGGGTGCGGCGGGCCCGGTGTCGGTGGGAGCGGGGCGAGCGGTGGTCACCGAACCATCTTCACCCGCGCGGCGGCTGTCAGTGACGTCGGCGGGTTCCTACGCTGACCGCCATGACCCGACGACGCCTGCTGCCGGCCGTCGTCGCCGCGGTCGTCGTCGCCCTCGCCGTGCCCGCGACCGCGGGCAC
>CAXUNA010000138.1:0-8772 GCA_964252095.1 uncultured Jatrophihabitans sp.
AGCAAGCGCGGCGTCGTGGCTCCACCGACGGGTGCGGCGCGGTGGTTCGCGACGCCGCGCTTGCTCGCCGTCACGCGCCTGGTGGTGGCGGCGGCGGTGGGCAGCGTGCTCGGCGGCGTGCTCACCGCACTGGCCGCCCGGCACGGGCTGCTGTTCCCGCAGCCGTTGACCACGTCGCAGATGACCGCGGCCGTGCGGTCGGGTTGTCTCGCGCACGGACCGGCCGGCGTGTGGTCGCAGCCGCTGTCCGGCGTCCCGTTCAAGGTCTACGCGCGCCAGGCCGGGCTCTCGGGCCTCGACCTCGAAGCGTGGGCGGGACACGCGTTGCTCGCGCGGGCCGCCCGTCTCGCCGCGGTGGCGGCGCTGGCGGCCGGCACGTCCCTCGCGGTGGCCCGACGTCCGCGGACCTATCCGTGGCTGGTCGCTGCGGGTGCCGCGGTGTCCGTGGCGGGGCTGTGGCTGGTCGTCGCCGGATGGCGGTGACACGACCACGACGCCTGGGCACGGTGAGGGTATGGCTGACCACACCGACCAGGACCTCTCGACCCCCGACGGCGACAGCGTCGCCAAGCTCGCCGCACTGCTGAAGGGGGTGCACAGCGTCATGTTCACGACCGTCGACGACGACGGCACCCTCGTCTCGCGCCCCATGGCGGTCCAGGACACCGAGTTCGACGGCAACCTGTGGCTGCTCGCCACCAAGGACTCGCCGAAGATCGCGCAGATCGAGGCCGACGCGCACGTCGGCGTGACCTACATGTCGAACGACACCTGGTTCTCCATCGACGGCCACGCCGAGCTGGTCGACGACCGCCAACGGATCCACGACTACTGGAACCCGTTCGTCCAGGCGTGGTTCACCGACGGCCCGGACGACCCGAACGTCATCCTCATCAAGGTCGTCGGCGAGCGCGGCGAGTGGTGGGAGACGACGGGCAACCGCGTCACCTCGACGTTGAAGATGCTGCGCAGTGCCGTGACCAGGACGCCGGCGACCGACAT
Source organism: uncultured Jatrophihabitans sp. (assembly GCA_964252095.1). GTDB lineage: Bacteria > Actinomycetota > Actinomycetes > Mycobacteriales > Jatrophihabitantaceae > CAXUNA01. The sequence continues at coordinate 1,003 of CAXUNA010000138.1, forward strand.
CGGGGAGAACGCCAAGGTCGAGCTCTGATCCCCGGCGCGGGTCAGATCTGCTTGCGCAGCTCACCCTCGCCGGCGTCGGTGAAGCCCCGGGCCTCGAGCCACGCCGTGATGACGGCGAGCTCGGGGTGGCTCTTCGGCACGACGTTGTAGATCACCGACAGGCCACGCTCGTGGGCCTCGCCGGCCAACCGGTCGACGACGAAGGAGCCGAGGCCCGAACGGCGGTGCGCCTCCGCCACGAAGAACGTGATCTGGGCGTCGCCCCACTCGGAGTCGAGCCAGCCGTAGCCCGCCACGTCCGCGTCGTCCGCGACCCGAACCTCCCACCACTCGTCGGCGATGGCGTCGCCCGCGGCCGGACGGGCGCCGAAGCCCACGGCCGCGAGATCGTCGTCGCTGAACAGCCGGTCCTTGTCCGCGTCCCACCGGGGACGGTTCTGCTTGGTCCAGGTCGCCGTCACGACAGCCTCCGCATTCCTCGGTGCAGTTCGATGGCGTGGAGGTACTCCTCGACGCCCCACCGCACCCACTCGGCGAGATCGGGCGCCGGCCGCATCCGCGCGGGGACGCCGAGCGCGATCTCCCCGGTCGGCACCACCGCACCCTCCGGCACCAGCGCCGCCGCGCCGACGCCGGCCCGGTCCTCGACCACCGCACGGTTCAGCACGATCGAGCCGGATCCGACCAGACAGCCGTCACCGATCCGGCAACCCTCGAGGTGGGCGTTGTGCCCGACAACGCAGCCGGCGCCGACGACGGTCGGCCACTCCTCGGTGGTGTGCAGGACGGTGCCGTCCTGGATCGAGGTCCGCTCCCCGATCACGATGTCGCCGAAGTCGGCGCGCAGCACCGCGGCCGGCCACACCGACGCCTGCGCGCCGAGCGTCACCCGCCCGATCACCACGGCGTCGGGGTGGACGAAGGCGTCAGGGTGGATCCGCGGCTCGTGGTCGCCGGGGCGTAGACCGGCATCAGCCGACGTCCTCCAGGTTGTAGACCGCGACGGCGTTGCCGCCGAGCACCGCGTCCGCGACGGACTCGTCGGGGCACAGTGCAGCGATCGCGCGCGCGTTCTTCGCGATGCCGGGTACGCCCGGCCAGTCGGTGCCGAACATCATCCGGCGGATCAGCCGGTTCCAGTTGTGCTTCGCGTAGTACTCCCGCAACCGCGACGGCGGCAGCCCGGACAGCTCGATCCAGACGTGCTCGTTGGCGAGTGCGAGGAACGCGGCGGCGTCGTACCACCAACCGCGGCCACCGTGGGCGAGCACGACGTCGAGCGAGCGGAAGTCACGCAGGACGTCATCGAGCAGCTCCGGCGCCGCCATGGCGTTCGACGAGCCCGGGAACGAGCTGGTGCCGCAGTGGACGACCACCGGGACGCCGAGTTCCTGGCACCGGGCGTACGCGGCGTAGAGACCACGGTCGTTCGCGGCGAAACCCCCGTGCACGGGGTGGATCTTGATCGCGACGGCGCCGAGGTCGACCTGCCGCTGCACCTCGTCCTCGGCCGGGAAGTGCAGGTGCGGGTTGATGTTCCCGATGATGCGGACCAGGCCCGGCGCGTGCTCGGCGAGCGGCAGCAGGTCCTCGATCGGTTGGATCCCGGTGGCCTTGGGGCTGTACTCGGCGATCGTCAGGGCCACGTCGACGCCCTCGGCACGGAGCAGCTCGGCGTACCCGGCGGGTGACACGTGGTCGCCGTCCGCGTAGACGGTGGCCATCACGTCGGCGTCACCGAAGTCGTGCGCCCACTGGTGCCACGCCGGCTTGATCGTCGACCGGCGGGGTGAGTGCTGGTGGACGTCGACGAGCAGACGGTCGTCGAGTGTCACAGCGTCGTCACGCGTTCACCGTACGACCACCGACCTCGGCGGGCGGCGTGCCGGTCGCGACGGCCGCGGCGGTGACCAGCGCGGTGTCGGCGAGCTGGCGCAGCTCCACCCGGCGGACCTTGCCGGTGGCGGTGGTGGGGTACTCGTCGACGACGAGGACGCGTCGGGGCCGCTTGAACGACGGCAGCCCGTCCCGGCAGAAGGTCAGCAGTTCCTGCTCGTCGGCCTGCGAGCCGGCGGCGAGGATCACGTACGCCACGGGCTTCTCGAGGCCGTCGCCGTCCGTGGCCGCGACCACGACGGCCTGGGCGACGTCGGGGTGCGCGAGCAACCGCGATTCGATGTCGGCGGGCGACACCCAGATGCCGCTCGCCTTGAGCATGTCGCCCGTGCGACCGAGGCAGGCGTAGTAGCCGTCGTCGTCGCGGACGTAGGTGTCGCCGGTGCGCAGCCACTCGCCCTGGAAGACCTGACGCGAGGCGTCGTACCGGCTCCAGTAGCCCGTCGCGGTCGAGGCGCCGCGCACGAACAGCGTGCCGGGAACGCCGGAACCCTCGATGACACCGCCGGATTCGTCACGCAGCTCGAGGTCGTAGCCCGGCACCGCGACGCCGGTGGTGCCGGGCTTCACCGCGCCCTCCCGGTTGGACAGGAAGATGTGCAGCATCTCGGTCATGCCGATGCCGTCGAGGATGTCGACACCGAACCGGGTGGTCCACCGCTGGTACAGCGTGGCCGGCAGCGGCTCACCGGCCGAGGCGCTGAGCCGGACGCCCGCCAGCGCGTCCGGCGGCAGCTCCGCCCGCAGCATGTTGGCGAAGAAGGTGGGGCCGGCGAAGAACAGGGTGACGCCGTGGGCGGCCACCGCGGCCGCGACGTCCACGGGCCGCGAGGGCGTCGGCACCAGGACGGCGGCCGCGCCCACCGAGAGCGGGAACAGCACGGAGTTGCCGAGCCCGTAGGCGAAGAACGCCTTGGCGGCCGAGAGGCAGACGTCACCCGGCCGGATCCCGAGCACCTGGCTGCCGTACGTCTCGCAGGCGAAGGAGATCGCGCCGTGCCGGTGCATCGCGCCCTTGGGCTTGCCGGTGGTACCCGACGTGTACAGCCAGAACGCCGGTGAGTCGGCGGTGGTGGGGTACACCGCGACCGGATCGGCGTCGGGCATCGCGACCACCTGCACCGCGCCGCCGTCGACACCCGCTCCGTCGATGTCGATCACCGTGCGCACGAACGTTGTGTGCTGCAACGCTTCGGCCACCGTCGGGGCGAGCGCCGCACTCGCAGCGACGACGGGAGCCCGCGAATCGTCGAGCAACTCGGCGATGTCGGATGCCCGCAGCATCGTCGAGACCGGCACAGGCACCGCCCCGATCCGCATCGCGGCGAGGTAGAGCACGACGAACTCCGGGCAGTCGACGACCACCATCAGCAGCCGTTGCTCCGGCAGCAGGCCGAGCTCGACCAGGCCGCCGGCCGCGCGTTCGACCGCGCCGAGCAGCTCGGCATACGTCGACCGCCGCCCACCGGACACGAGGGCGGTGCGATCGCCGTCCCCGGCCGCCACCCGGCGGTCGAGCAGGTACTCGCTGGCGTTGAACAGCTCCATCGCTGTCTCCCGGGTGACCGTGGGGTGGTGCGGCTGGCAGGCTGACGGTGGACGTCGACTACGTCAGGTGCACGTAGTCGTAGTCGAAGGGCTTGTCGTTGATACCACTGCGCGGGGGCGCGATCCAGGCCGCGATCTTCCCGCGCTCGTGGACGGGCTGCATGAGCGAACGCACGTAGGTCTTGTCGACCTCGGTCGGCAGCCACTGCCCCTGCGCCGCCTTCCACTCCTCGGCGGACAGGCGCTTGCCCTGCGGGCTCGCCTCGATGGCCGAGTACGCCCCGACCTTGCGGTTGAACGCGACCGACGGCAGGTACAGCCGCTGGGCGAGCCCGGCGTCGTCGAGGATCCTGTTCCAGCGGGCGAGGCCCTTCTCGCAGTCGCGGATGTACTCGCGGCGCAGGTCGCTGTTGAGCCCGACCAGGGCCGAGACCTCGGTCTGGGCGATGTCACCGGCGTCGTCGACGCAGTCGATCATGATCGCGTCGCTGGCGAGCTGGTGGTCGTCCTTGCGCCGCTCCTCCATCCACCGGCCCTTGATGCCGGCGGTGTAGTAGTTCGCGACGTTGGTCGAGGTCTCCGACCCGAACAGGTCGAGCGAGACGCTGTAGTGGAAGTTCATGTACTTCTGGATGGTCGAGAGCGGGATCGCGCCGTGCGCCGCGACCTCGTCGGTGTCGAACTCCCGCATCACCTGCACGGTGCGCTCGACCACGCGGTCGATGCCGGTGGTGCCCACCATCATGTGGTGGGCCTCCTCCTTGAGCATGAACTCGCAGGTGCGCGAGAGCGGGTCGAAGCCGCTCTCCTTGAGCGTGCCGAGCTGGTACTTGCCGTCGCGGTCGGTGAAGTACGTGAACATGAAGAACGAGAGCCAGTCCGGTGTCTCCTCGTTGAACGCACCGAGGATGCGCGGCGCCTCGTCGCTGCCGGAGTTGCGGTGCAGGAGTTCCTCGGCCTCCTCGCGGCCCTCACGGCCGAAGTAGGCGTGCAGCAGGTAGACCATCGCCCACAGGTGCCGCCCTTCCTCGACGTTGACCTGGAACAGGTTGCGCAAGTCGTACAGCGACGGCGCGGTGGCGCCGAGGTTGCGCTGCTGCTCGACGGACGCGGGCTCGGTGTCACCCTGGATGACGATGAGGCGCTGCAGGTCGGCGCGGTACTCCCCGGGCACCTTCTGCCAGGCGGGTTCGCCCTTGTGCTCGCCGAACGTGATCCGACGGTCCTGCGCGCGGTCGGCGAGGAAGATCCCCCAGCGGTAGTCGCGCATCGCGACGTGGCCGAACTGGGCCCAGCCGTCGCGGCCGACGTTCACCGCGGTGCGCAGGTAGACGTCCTCGGTGGGCAGCGTCGGGCCCATCGACTCCCACCAGTTGATGAAGTTCGGCTGCCACGATTCCAGTGCACGCTGCAACCGTCGGTCCTCGTGCAGGTCGACGTTGTTGGGGATCTTCTCGCTGTAGTCGGCAACGCTCGTCATGGGGTCAGACCCGCTTCCGGTCGAAGGTCGCGCGCTGTCCGGTGCCGAACTTGCGCAGGGCGCCGTCCTCGCCCGAGGCGTTGGGACGGATGAAGATCCAGTTCTGCCACGCGGTGAGCCGACCGAAGATCTTGGTCTCCATGGTCTCGGGCCCGGCGAAGCGGTAGTTCGCCTCCAGCCCGGTGAGGGCGTCGGGCGAGAACGAACCGCGTTCCTCGACGGCGAGACGGATCTCGTCGTCCCAGTCGATGTCGTCGGGCGCGAAGGTGACCAGCCCGAGCTCCTCGGCCCGCTCGGCCGGCAACGCCTCGCCCTCGGCCTTGGTGACGGCGGCGAGGGCGTCGTCGTCACCGAGGAAGCGGGTCTGCAGGCGGGTCAGCCCGTTGCCCATCGGCAGCGGGCCGAGGTTGAGCGGACCGACCGTGATCGCGGCGGGCTCGGCGTCGGCGTCGACGTCCTCGAAGACGCCCGCGAGCGCGAACGAACGGTCGGCGGCGAGCATGACCTCGAGCAGCGACCCGGCGAAGCAGCTGCCGGGCGTGGCCAGTGCGACCAGCGAGCGGCTCGTGACGTCGAGCCGCTTCAGGGTGCGCTTGAGGTACTGCAGGATCTCGTTCGCCAGCCAGTGGTCGGCGTGGTCGAGCAGGAACCGGTCGTGGGCGAGGACGTTCGCGGCGTCGCCCACGGTCTCGAACGTCCACGTCCCGAGCTCGAGCTCGTTGGTACGCAGGTCGAGGATCAGGTCGTCGAGCTCGCGGGTGACCGCGAGCGTCCAGAACTCGACGCCGGCCGCGACCAGCGCCTCGACGCCCGCCGGGACACCGGTGTCGGGTGCCACGATCGTGATCGCCACCCGGGCCTCGTCGCGGTCGAGCACGGCCCGCACGTGCGGGTAGGTGATGGTGTCGTCGCCGCGTTCCTTCCGGAGCGGGGTGAGCAGGACGCCGGTGGCCTCGGCCGGACGGGACGACCGTTCGCCGTACTCCGCCGCACGCGCCGCCACGGTCTCGTCCCAGGCCGAACGCGGCACCGCCTCGTCGACGAGCTTCCAGGCCACCGCCTTCCGGCCGCCGAAACCCTCGGACTTGGTGGCGAACACGTCGGCGAGGTCGCGCCGCACGTGTCGCTTGTCGACCACCCGCGTCAGCCCGCCGGTACCGGGCAGCACGCCGAGCAGGGGCAGTTCGGGCAGCGAGACGTTCGAGGAACGGTCGTCGACCAGCATGATGTGCTCGCAGGCGAGCGCGAGTTCGTACCCGCCGCCGGACGCCGTGCCGTTGAGCGCGGCGATCCAGGTCTGGCCGCTGCTGGCCGTCGCGTCCTCGATGCCGTTGCGGGTCTCGTTGGTGAACTTGCAGAAGTTCACCTTCCACGGGTGCGGCGACGCGGCCAGCATCCGGATGTTCGCGCCGGCGCAGAAGATCTTGTCCTTGCCGCTGGTCATCACCACCGTGCGGACCTCGGGGTGCTCGAACCGCAACCGCTGCACGACGTCGTACAACTCGATGTCGACGCCGAGGTCGTACGAGTTGAGCTTCAGCTCGTAGCCCTCGCGCAGGCCGCCCGCCTCGTCGACGTCCATCGTCACCGTCGCGACCGGACCCGCGGTGCCCACCCGCCAGTGCCGGTACGAACCCGGGTCGACCCGGAACTCGACCCGCGCACCCGCGGCCGTCTCGTCACCCATGCGCACCCCTGCTCCCGTCGGCACCGACTGGATCCTCAACGTACTACACGCACGTGTGGGTAAGGCAAGACTTTGTAGAGAATGGACCGGGCCGCGCGGTGTCGACGTCCCCGGCGGGGCGGTGTGGGACGGTTACGGTGTCGCGGTGCGACGACGCCGAGCGGTCCGACCGCGCGCCGTGACCGCCGTCCTCGTCGCGGTGCTCGTCGCGGTCGCAGCGCTCGCCGGCTGCACCGCCACCCGCGGCGCCGCCGAACCGACCCGCACGGCGAGCGAGGTCGCGACCGTCAGCAGCAGCACGCCCGTGCCGACACCGAGCGTCACGACCCCGCCGCCGTTGCCGCGCGCGAACAGCGTCACGCCGGGTGGCTACTGGTGGGGCGTCGACTCCTCCGGGCCGGTGGGCGACGAGGGGCTCGCGGCGGTCCGGGCCTGGTACCAGGGCGCGACCCCGACGGTCTGGGGCCGCTACCTGGTCGGCCACTACGCCCTGCGGGACGGCGAGATCGAGTGGGCCGCGGCGCACCACATCTACCTGTACCTGCTGGTCCCCGACAGCAACTGTTCGCAGTGCAACGGTGGCGGCGACATCTGCGGCAACGACCGCACGGCCGCCCAGGCCCGGGCCGACGCCGCCGAGACCCTCACCGTCGCCCGGCAGCGCCGGCTGCCCGCCGGCCTGCGGCTGTTCAAGGACCTCGAGCAGGTCGGGTCGTGCCGCGGTGAGCCGACCGGGGAGTACGTCAGCGCGTGGTACCGCGCCGTGCGCACCTCGGACTACCGGGTCGGTTTCTACGGCAACTCGACGCGGCCGGTGTGGGACTTCCCGACGGCCTACTGCGCCGCGTCGAAGCTCGACCCGGCGATCGGCACGGACGTGGTCATCGACGGCAACGAGCCCGAGCCGCAGATCGGCGCCCCGAGCGGGACCTCGGGCCCGGCGACCGCACCCGACTTCGCGCCGTTCGCCCCCGCCTGCGCGCCGCCGGGCTCCACCGGCATCTGGCAGTACGGCGAGTCGGTCGACGCCGCCAACTACGTCGACGTCGACCAGATCCGCCCCGGCCTGCCCGGTCTGCTCTCCCCCGACGGCCGGGTGACACCCGGCCCCGGGGACGACCAGTAGCCTCGGCCGCCCGCCCACCCGTCCGATCGGAGT
>CAXUNA010000139.1:0-3381 GCA_964252095.1 uncultured Jatrophihabitans sp.
CGCCATGACCTCACTGCCCCTCGTCTTCGACGCCCCCCGCCGGGGCAAACCGCCGCGCCACCTCGCCGACCTCGCCCCGGCCGACCGCAAGCAGGCCGTGGTCGACCTCGGCCTGCCCGGCTTCCGGGCCGACCAGCTCGCCCGGCAGTACTTCGGCCGGCTGCAGCGGCACGCGAGCGAGATGACCGACTTACCGGCCGCGATGCGCGAGCAGATCGCCACGAGCCTCATGCCGCCGCTGCTCACCGAGGTGCGTCACGTCGAGACCGACGAGCAGACCACCCGCAAGACGCTCTGGCGGCTGCACGACGGCACGCTCGTCGAGAGCGTGCTCATGCGCTACCCCGACCGGCTGACCGTCTGCATCTCCTCGCAGGCGGGCTGCGGCATGGCGTGCCCGTTCTGCGCGACCGGTCAGGGCGGGCTGCAGCGCAACCTGTCGACGGCCGAGATCGTCGACCAGGTCGTCGCGGCCGCGGCGTCCGCCGCGGCGGGTGAGCTGGCCGGCGGTCCGGTACGGCTGTCGAACGTCGTGTTCATGGGCATGGGCGAGCCGCTCGCCAACTACAACCGCGTGGTCGCCGCGCTGCACCGGTTGGTCGACCCGGCACCCGACGGCCTCGGTCTCTCGGCCCGTTCGGTGACGCTGTCGACGGTCGGGCTCGCACCCGCGATCGACAAGCTGGCCGACGAGGGCATGCCCGTCACCCTCGCGGTGTCGCTGCACGCCCCCGACGACGAGCTCCGCGACACCCTCGTGCCGGTCAACAACCGCTTCCCGCTGGCTGACGTCCTCGCGGCCGCCGACCGGTACGCCGCCCGGACCGGTCGTCGCTACTCGATCGAGTACGCCATGATCCGCGACGTCAACGACCAGCCCTGGCGCGCCGATCTGCTCGGCGACCTGCTGGCCGGCCGGCTCGCGCACGTCAACCTCATCCCGCTGAACCCCACGCCGGGTTCGGAGTGGGACGCCTCACCGAAGCCGGTCGAGCGCGAGTTCGTCCGACGCGTCAAGGCCGCCGGCGTCTCCTGCACCGTGCGCGACACCCGCGGGCGCGAGATCGACGGCGCCTGCGGCCAGCTCGCCGCCAGCGGCTGACCGGCCCCACGCCCGCCGTACTGTCGAAGCGGTGAGTGACGCCGAACCGACCTACACCGAGCACGGCAAGCCCTTCGAGCGCGACATGACCTACATCCCCGACCGCATCACGGCGGCCGAGGGGAAGTCGGCCGACCCGCACGAGGGCCCGCTCGAGACGCCGACCTGGCCGGTCGAGCCCGGCCGGTACCGGCTGATCGCGGCCCGGGCCTGCCCGTGGGCCAACCGGGCGATCATCGTGCGGGGGTTGCTGGGGCTCGAGGACGTCATCCCGATGGGCCTCGCCGGCCCCACGCACGACGCCCGCAGCTGGACCTTCGACCTCGACCCCGGCGGCGTCGACCCCGTGCTCGGGTACGAGCGGCTGCAGCAGGCGTTCTTCGCGCGCGACCCGGAGTACCCCCGCGGCATCACCGTGCCCGCGATGGTCGACGTGCCGACCAAGGCCGTCGTCACCAACGACTTCCCGTCGATCACGCACGACTTCTTCTTCGAGTGGCGCGACCACCACCGCCCGGACGCGCCGGACCTCTGGCCGGACGACGTCCGCGACGAGATGGAGACGGTGATGAAGCGGGTCTTCACCGAGGTCAACAACGGCGTCTACCGCTGCGGTTTCGCCGGCTCGCAGGAGACGTACGAGGCGGCCTACGACCGGCTCTGGACGGCGATGGACTGGCTGGAGGAGCGGCTCACCGACCGTCGGTACCTCATGGGTGACGCGATCACCGAGGCCGACGTGCGGTTGTTCACGACGCTCGCCCGCTTCGACCCCGTCTACCACGGCCACTTCAAGTGCAACCGCAACAAGCTCACCGAGCTGCCGGCGCTGTGGGCCTACGCCCGTGATCTGTTCCAGACGCCCGGTTTCGGCGACACGATCGACTTCGCGCAGATCAAGAAGCACTACTACGTCGTCCACCACGACATCAATCCCACCGGCATCGTCCCGAAGGGCCCCGATCTCGGGGGGGGCCACCCCCCGCCCGGCCGCGACAAGCGCTACACCCCCGCCGCCGGGGGTCCGAAACCGGCCTCCGATCGGCGAGCCGCGCGGTTTCGGACCCCAGTCGTCCCTCAGTGGGGTTTGCGGGCCGCGATCACCACCTGCGGGCGGGGCTGTGGCGGGGCGGGCGGGAACCGCAGTTCGACGACGACCTCGAGGCCGGCGGCGGTGATCATCGCGGTGAGCTCCTCGGGTCGGTACAGGTGGGTCGTCCACCGCACCGGGACGTCGCCGTAGCCGGTCGTCCGTGCGACGTCGCCGTCACCGCAGTGGGTGCCCAGCAGCAGGTGGCCGCCGGGGCGCAACGCCCGGGCCATCCGCACGATGACGCGGGGCAGGACCTCCCGCGGCAGGTTGAACCACGACCACCACCCCAGCACGCCCCCCAGCGACTCCGGCGTCAGCACGACCTCGGTCACCGACGCCACCTCGAACGTCACCTCCGGGAACCGCCGCCGCGCGTGCTCGACCATGCGTGGCGAGAGGTCGATGCCGGAGACGTCGACGCCGTGCCCGTGCAGGTGGGCCGCGACCGTCCCCGGGCCGCAGCCGGCGTCGAGCACCGGGCCCAGGTCGCGGACCTGCTCCGCGAACGCGTCCAGCGCGGCCCGCAACCACGGCTCCGCGGCGAGCTCGCCCATCCCCATCGCCACGTAGTTGTCGGCCACGGCGTCGTAGGACGCCCGCACGTCGTCGAGGTCGGCCGGGGCATCGAGGGGTTCGGTCACGGACGCCGACGCTAGGACCCCGGTCCGACAACGGCTCCGACTCCTGGAGTCCCAGCGGTGCTCGGGCGGGCGCTGGGTGCCGCTGCGACTCCTGGAGTCCCAGCGGTGCTCGGGCGGGCGCTGAATGCCGCTGCGACTCCTGGAGTCCCAGCGGTGCTCGGGCGGGGGCTGGGTGCCGCTCCGACTCCTGGAGTCCCAGCGGTGCTCGGGCGGGCGCTGCGTGCCGGTGCGACTCCTGGAGTCCGGCGGTGCGGCTCAGGCGATCGTGGTCGCCCGCTCCCGCGCGGTGGCGGCGGCTTCGGCGATCGGTGCTGTGAGCAACGGTCCGTGGCCGGGCAGGATCACGCCGGCGTCGAGCGCGGCGAGGGTGTCCAGCGCGGTGACGACACCGAACCGGTCGTGGTCGAACCACGGCTCCAGCAGCTGCGGCCCGTCGACGCGCGAGAGGGCGTGACCGGTGCACAGGGTGTCGCCGGTCGCCACCGCCCCGGCCGACGGCACGAGATAGGCGGTGTGCCCGCTGGTGTGGCCCGGGGTCGCCACCG
>CAXUNA010000139.1:3481-8767 GCA_964252095.1 uncultured Jatrophihabitans sp.
GGACGTCGCGGGCGATGCGCAGCGTCGACAGCCCGCCGACGTGGTCGATGTGGGCGTGGGTCACCAGGACCGCGGCGACGTCGTCCCAGGAACGCCCGATCCGGTCGAGCGATTCGCGCACGGCGTCGGCGTAACCCGGGTAGCCGGCGTCCACGAGCGTGACGTCGGTGCCCTCGACCAGCAGCGCCCAGTTGACGTCCGGCCCGCGCGCGAGCCACACGCCCGACCCGGCCTCGACGAGCTCGACGGCGATCTTCGGTGCCATGGCCCCATCCAACCGCACACCGACGGCTAGTCGAACTCCGTCGGCAGCGAGGGGTCGTGGGCGTGCGCCACCACCCGCGCGAGCTCGTGGGGGAGCACCCGCCCGAGCGAGAGCTCGGGCAGTTCGTCGAGGCCGAACCACCCGACGTCGAGGGTCTCGAGCTCACTCGGCGGCGCGTGGCCGCCGGTCAACCGGCAGAGGAAGAACAGTTTCCACATGGCGATCGGGTACTTCGGCGTGTGCCCCTGCGCGTCACGGTCCCAGCAGCCGACGAGCTTGACCGCCTCCGCCTCGTACCCGGTCTCCTCGCGGATCTCGCGGACCACGGCGAGCGAGGGGGTGTCGAGCGGGTCGGCGAACCCACCGGGCAGTGACCACCGGCCGTCCATCCGCTCGCGCATCATCAGGAGCCGGTCGTGCTCGTCGACGATGCCGCCGCGGATCTCGACCTTGGGGGTGACGTAGCCGAAGTCGGCCGAGAGTGGCAGGGCGAAGTCCGCGGCCGGCCGGTCGGCGAGCAGGCCGAACAGCCCGGCCGCGACCGTCTCGAGCTGTTCCCACCGGTCGCGGTCGAAGTCGTTGGTGGTGTACGCGAGCCCGTCGCGCGCGAGCGAGGACACCCGGATCGCCGCCTGCCGCACCTGTTCCGCGGGTGCGACGTCGCGCATCGGTGCACTGGGCAACAGTGCCTCGCGCAGCCGCTCGAGCTCGGCCGCCGGGTCGGTGGTCATCCCGGTGTGGACGGGGCCGGGCTGCAGCACCGTGCTGCGCGGTGCGGTCAGCCACCGGAACCGCGCGCCGATGCCGTCGGGGGCGGGTCCGTCGGCCGCCGAGCGCAGGGCGTCGCGCACCGCGTCGACGTCGAGCCCGGCGTCGAGGGTCCGCCACCGGTCCGGGTCGTCACAGGTCGCGACGGCCAGGAAGTCGAACGCCCGGCTGTAGAGCACGACGCCCGCGTTCATCGCCTCACCGCGGTCGACCCGGGGGACCACCCGCAGCACCGCGTACTCGTACGGCTGGCGCGCGCTCATGCCGGCAGCCACTCGGCGTGCGCGTCGCGGCGCGCGACCAGCCAGGACACGTACCGCTCGCGCACCGCGGCCGGTGGGAGGTCCTCGACCGCCAACCATCCGTCGGGGACGTCGTCGACCACCGCCGTGAGGACGTCGTCGCCCAGCCGGGGCAGCGAGAACCCCGTCGCGGCCGCGAGATCGGGGCGCGAGTCGGTCATCACGTGGCCGTCGGCCCGGAACGGCCGGTGGACCGCGGCCGCGGCGCCCGGCCAGTGGTGGTGGAAGGTCAGCGAGGCGCCGTGGTCGATGAGCCACAACCGCCCGCCCCACCAGAGCATGTTGGGGTTGCGCCAGGTGCGGTCGACGTTGTTGACGTAGGCGTCGAACCACAGCACGCGGCCGGCGAACGACGGGTCGGCGCCCCGCTCCACCGCGATCCGGTCGGCGTCGAGCGCCCCGGGCAGGAAGTCGACGCCGAGGTTGTCGCCGGCACTGGCCCGGAGCAGGTCCTGGACCTCCTCGTCCGGCTCGCCCGCGGCGAAGCCGGCGTCGAGACCCGCGACCACGAGGTCGGGCACCGGCAGCTCGAGGGCCCGCGCGAGCCCGGCCGCGACCACCTCGGCCACCAGCACCGGCAACCCCTGGCCGGCGCCGCGGAACTTCACGACGTACGTCCCGAGGTCGTCGGCCTCCATGAGCCCGGGGAGGGAACCGCCCTCGCGCAGGGGCGTCACGTACCGGACGACGTCGACCCGCTGCAGCACGCCCCGCAGCCTACGGAGCGGGGCTCACTCGTAGCCGAACCAGTTCCGGACGCCCGCGGTGTCGAGCAGCATCGTGACCGGCCCGGTGACCACGTCGAGGGTGAGCAGGACGTTGTGGTCCTCCGCCGCCCGCGCGCACCGCAGCAGCCCGCGCAGCCCCGACGAGTCGAGGAACGGCACGGCTCGGAGGTCGAGCACGATCCGGTCGGGGCGGGTCTCACGCAGCACGTCGACCACGTCGTCGACCAGTCGGCGTTCCACCAGCAGGTCGAGGTCGCCGGTCAGCGCGACGCGGACGGTGCGGGCCGTCGGACCGTCCTCGACGGTGACGTGCAAGTCCTCGCTCACCGGGATGCCCGTCGCGGTCAACGGTGGTCGGTCGTCACGCGTGGTCGAGGGCACGGAGCACCACGATCGCGACGTCGTCGGTGAGCCCGCCGCGCTGCGCGGCCAGGTCGAGGGCGCCGGCGATCTGCTCCGCGGTCCGGCCGGCCAGGCGGCCGAGCAGCGAGGTGAGGTCGTCGTCCGAGGTCGCCTCCCGGCCGCACACGGCGTCGACCAGACCGTCGGTGTACAGGACGACGGTGTCCCCGGGCTGCAGGCGGGTCATGTTGTCGGTGTAGCTGAAGTCCGGCAGCCAGCCCACGATCGGACCGCGCGCCCCGATCGGGTCGACCGTGCCGTCACGACGCAGCACGAGCACCGGTGGGTGGCCGCCGAGCGCCGCGCGGACGTCGAAACCGTTGCCCCGTGCACTGACGACGCCGAGCGCGACCGTGCAGTAGTGGTCGGACTCGCCGTTCTCGGACTGCGCCCGGTTGCGGGTGAGGACGTTGTTGAGGCGGGCGAGCGTGTCCGCGGGCCGGGAGGAGTCCTGCAGGATCGTGCGCAGTGACCACCGCGCGGTCGCCGTGAACGACGCCGCCCGCGCGCCCTTGCCGCACACGTCGCCCACCATGAAGGCCGCGCCCCGGGGGGTGGGGACGACGTCGTAGAAGTCGCCACCCACCCGGCCTTCCTCGGCGCGGTACCGCGAGGCGATCTCGAGGCCGTCGATGTGCGGCAGCGACGGTGGGAGCAACGCGTCCTGCAGGATCGTCGCCTGCTCCTCCGCGGCCTCGCGCAGCGCGGTCTGCAGGGCGATGTTCTCGTGGGCGGCGAAGCGCAGTTCGAGTTCGTCCACCACCACCGATGCGAGGTCGACCATCGTGGCGACCTCCTCGGCGGAGACCTCACGGGGTCGGGTGTCGATCACCGACAGCGAGCCGAGGTTGTGACCGTCGTGCGTCCGCAGCGGGATGCCGAGGTAGAAGCGCAGCCCGAAGTCGCCGCACACGAGCGGGTTGTCGCGCGTGCGGGGGTCGTGCTCGGCGTCGGTGACCACCCAGGGGTCGTCCTGCAGGACCACCGACGCGCACAGTCCGGGAGCACGGGGGATCTGGTCGACCCCCTCGAGACCGTGGGTCGACTTCAGCCAGATGCGGTCGGTGTCGACGATGCTGACGAGCGACACCGGAACCTCGAACAGGCGCGACGCGAGGGCGGTGATGCGGTCGAAAGCGCGGTCGGGGGGCGAGTCCAGGACGTCGTAGCGGTGTACGGCGTCCATCCGGGCCTGCTCCGTCGACGCCGCTGCGGGGGACAGCAAGGCGGTCATGGTCCGCACCATCCCACTCCGGCCGACCCCCGTCCCGCCGAAGTGCGCCGGTTTCGTGGCATTCAGGCGTGACGACCGGAAGGTCCTGTCCCAAATGGTGCACCATGCACCGTTCTCGTCCTGGGAAGACTCTCCCGCGTCGAGATCCCGTGCGTCGCTGTGGCCGGGCCGTCACGCGCGTACCGGAACGACGTATGTCGCGGCCGCGATCACGTCGCTAGGTTCCGGTCGTGACCGACGCGACGACCGACGGCGGGGCCGACCCGGCCACCGATCCGGTGGCGCCACCGCCTCGCGGTCGGGTCGACTTCCTCGACGGGGTCCGTGCCGCGGCGGCTCTCTACGTCGTCGCCCACCACATCTGGATCACCACCTGGCCGGACTATCCCCGCAACAGCGGGCCGTGGTCGGTGGGGTGGCTGCTGTACGGGCACATCGCCGTGTCGGTGTTCATCGTCGTCTCCGGCTTCTCGCTCGCCATCGGTCCGGCCCGACGCGGGTGGGTCTCGCCGGGCGGCGCCGGCGATTTCCTGCGCCGACGCGCGTGGCGCATCCTGCCCACCTACTGGGCCGCGTTGCTTTTGTCGGCCGTGGTCTACGGCGTGATCACCCCGGCGGTCACCGGTGGTCAGATCACCGCGCGCGGGATGCTCGTGCACGCCGTCCTGCTGCAGGACCTCCTCAACACCCCCAAGCCGAACGGCGCGTTCTGGTCGATCGCCCTGGAGTGCCAGATCTACCTGCTCTTCCCGCTCATGCTCTGGCTCCGCCGACGGCGGGGCCCGGTCGTGCTCGTGTCGGTCGTGGCGACGGTCGTCGTCGCGGCGTACCTGCTGGCGCAGAACGTGCCGGCCGCCCACGGGATCCTGAACCTCACGCCGCAGTTCGTGGTGCTGTTCGCGTTCGGCATCGCGGCCGCCTCGGTCTTCGCGGCCGGTGGTGTCGCGGTTCGCGGCCGATCCCTCGCCCCGGCGTTGGCCGCGCTCTGCGCTCTCGCCTTCGTCGCGCTGTGTGCCGTCCAGGGCTCGGTCTGGATCGACGCGCAGTACTTCTGGATCGATCTGCTCGTCGGCGCCGGCGTGGCGTTCACCCTCGCGGCGATGGCCGCGCACCGGGCGCGGGCCCTCTCGACGGTCCTCGCCAGTGCTCCGCTCCGCGCCCTGGGCCGCATCTCCTACAGCATCTACTGCGTGCACCTGCCGTTGCTGTGGTTGGTGTGGCACTTCGTCGTCGCACCGCGGTCGTGGTCGGCCGGGGTGTCGTTCACCGCGTTGTGCGTCGTCGGCGTACCGACGGTGCTGCTCGGTTCGGCGCTGTTCTCGGCGGTGTTCGAGCAGCCGTTCCTGCGCCGGCGCTCGTGGGCGGCGTGGCGCGAGGTCCTCGTGTCGTGGGGACCCCGCGCCGCGCCCGCGGTCCGCAAGCGCACCGCGCCCGCGGTCCGCAAGCGGGTCTGACGTCGCGCTCAGCGGCCGCCGGCGAGCGTGCGGCTGCGCTGTGCGACGCCCATCGGCCCGTAGGGGTAGTCGGGCTCGACGCGGGTACTGACGTCGTCGAGCGCCGCGGTCTCGTCGCCGTCGAGGTGCAGGT
>CAXUNA010000140.1:0-8710 GCA_964252095.1 uncultured Jatrophihabitans sp.
GCTGACGCGGGTCGTGGCCGCGCCACGTCCGGCTGAACGCGCCCGGCGCCGCCGTCGGTGCGACGGGCGTGTGCAACAGCGTGCGCAGGTCGTCGTCGGCGCGGGTCACGACGTCTCCTCCTTCGCGGGGCCGGTCGGCGACAGCTCGGCCGTCACGCGCAACGCGGCGAGCGCGCGCGAGGCGTGCACCCGCACGGTCGAGACGGCGCAGCCGAGGTCGGCGGCGATGTCGTCGTCGGAGAGATCGGCGAAGTAGCGCAGCGCGACGACGACCCGTTGCCGGGCGGGGAGCCGGCGGATCTCGCCGAGCAGGGCGTCGAGCCGGGCGAGGTCGGAGGTCGGATCCGCCACGGCGGGCAGGGACGGCTCGGCGTGCGGCACCAGCCTCGCCCACTTGCGCCGCCACGAGGTGACCTCGTTGACGAGCATCCGGCGGACGTAGGCGTCGGTCGAGTCGAGCTGCGAGATCGTGTCCCACCGGGCGTAGACCTTGGCCAGCACGTCCTGGACGACGTCCTCGGCGGTGCCGCTGTCACCGCACATCGCCCGGGCGGCACCGAGCAGCGACGGCAGCCGGGCGGCTGCCCAGCTCTCGAAGTCCACACCCCTCACAACGCGCGAGGATGCCGTGGCGCTTACCTCAGTCCGAACCCAGCGCTTCCAGCATCGGCAGCAGTTTGGCGTTGCTCTCCGACAACTCGGAGGCGGGGACCGAGTCCGCGACCACGCCGCAGCCGGCGAAGATCCGGATGTGGCGGGGGTCGTCGGGGTCCTGCTGACCGCTGCGCAACGCGATGCCGAACTCGCCGTCACCGGAGCCCGAGATCCAGCCGACCGGGCCGGCGTAGCGGCCACGGTCCATGTGTTCGAGCTCGGCGATGGCTGCCTCGGCGACCTCGCGCGGCGTGCCGCACACCGCGGCGCTGGGGTGCAGCGCCGCCGCGAGGGACAGCGCCGAGGACCCGTTCGACACGACGCCCGTGACATCGGTGGCGAGGTGCATGACGTTGGGCAGGTGCAGCACGAACGGCGCGTCGGGGACGTTCATGCCGGTGCAGTGCGGGGCGAGCGCGCTCGCGACCGAGGCCACGGCGTACTCGTGCTCCTCGAGGTCCTTCGACGAGCGCGCGAGCGAACCGGCCAGCGCCTCGTCCCGGGCGCGGGACCCGGTGCGGCGGATCGTGCCGGCGAGCACCCGCGAGGTCGCGAGCCGGCCGTCGAGCCGCACGAGCAGCTCCGGCGTCGCGCCGATCAGCCCGTCCACGGCGAACGTGAAGGTCGACTCGTAGCGCGCGGCGAGCCGGCGCAGCGGCCAGCGCAGGTCGACCGGCTCGGTCGAGCGCACGTCGACGTCTCGTGCGAGCACCACCTTGTCCATCTCACCGGACCTGATCCGGGCGACCGCAGCCGCCACGGCGTCGGACCACTGGGCCTCGGTCAGCGCGCCGTCGGCGGCGGAGAGGTCCCCCGGCGAAGGCGGTTCGGCCGCGGCGACCAGGTCCGGTGGCAGCGGCGGGAGGTCGCCGTCGAGCCCGACGGTGGTCACCCACCACTCGTCACCGCGATGGCCGATGACCACGGACGGCACGACGAGCACCGAGTCCGCGCCGGAGGCGAAGCCGAACGAGGCGAAGGCGACGAGCCCGCTGCCGGGGCGGCCGACGTCGTCGCGGACGACGGTGCGCTGCGCGATGTCGGCCCACCAGGCCTGCGCCTCGGCGAACCGGCCGGGTCCGGAGCACCGCAGTACGGCGGCCTCGCCCCACCCGACCAGTCCCTCGCCGCGGCGCGACCAGACCAGGCCGTCGGTGTCGGGGAGCAGGTCGACGAGCGCGACGCCCGGATCGGGGACGGTGACGCTGCGAACGGTGAGCGCGCCCACGGTGTCGTCTCGCAGGGCTCCCGTCACGTTCTTCACAGTAGGACGTGGGCGGCGCGGGCCCGGACCGGCGTGGCCGAGCAGACAGGGTGGAGTAGACAAGCCCGATGGACGCCGTCGACCGGGCCCTGCTCGACGCCTTGCGCGCGAACGGCCGCGCGACCTTCACCGAGCTCGCCCGGGAGGTCGGTCTCTCCGCCCCCACCGTGCACGAGCGGGTCGGCAAGCTGGAGGCGGCGGGCGTCATCACGGGCTACCACGCGATGGTCGCGCCGGAGGCCCTCGGCTACCTCATGGGCGCGATCATCTCGGTGTTCGTCACCGGTGCGGCCCCGGGCCAGACCCCCACGCAGAGCAGCGACACGGTCGAGGACGCCGTCGCCGCGATCGACGCCGTCGAGGACTGCTGGTTCGTCGCCGGTGAGGAGGCGCTGATCATCAAGGTCCGGGTGCCCGACGTCGGGGCGCTCGAGCAGGTGATCCGGCAGCTCAACGACATCCCCGGCGTGGGCCACACCCGCACCACCGTCGTGCTCTCCACCCGCTTCGAGGGCCGGGTCCGCTCGGCCCACATGCCCGACGCGGCCGACCCTTCCTGAGCCCCACGTACCCTGGGCCGCGTGGCGGAGAACAGCGGCTGGCTGAAGGGGTACCGGGCCTTCTGGGTCTACACCCTCGCCCGCTTCGCGCTCTTCTTCGTCATCGGGGCCATCCTGTGGGCGGTCGGCGTGCCGATCCTGTTCGCCGCGCTCATCGGGATCGTCGTCTCGGTGCCGCTGTCGTGGTTCCTGCTCCGCAAGCCGCGGGAGGCGTTCGCCGCCACCATCGAGGCGCGGGTCGGACAGCGGCGCGAGCGCAGCGGCGACCTCGCCAAGCGCCTCGAGGGCGACGCCCCTGACGGCGACGACCCCGAGCGCGACGACCCCGAGCGCGACGACCTCGGCGGCGACCTGCCGCCGGGTGTGAGCGAGTCGCCGGGCCGCAACCGCTCCAAGCGTCGCTGACCTCGTCCCCCGCTGGGTAGACCCCTGCCATGGCCACCAGTTCCGACGCGAAACCCACCGTCTTCGTCCTCTTCGGTGCCACCGGCGACCTCGCGAAGCGGATGGTGCTGCCGGCGTTCTTCCAGCTCGCCCAGCACGGGCTGCTGCCCGACAAGTGGCTGCTGATCGGCAACGGTCGCGGCGACGTGTCGCACGAGGACTTCAAGCAGCACGTCCACGACGTCCTCACCGAGTTCGGGCCCAAGCCCGAGGACGGCCCGTGGGACGAGTTCAGCAAGAACCTGCGCTTCGCCGGCGGCGGGTTCAAGCAGGACGACCCGGGGTCGCTGCTCGACGTCCTCCAGGACGGCAAGAAGGACCTCGGCGACGAGGCGCAGTACATCCACTACCTCGCCATCCCGCCGAAGACCTTCATCGAGACGACCAAAGCCCTCGGCGAGCACGGCCTCGCGGAGGGGTCGCGCGTCGTCTACGAGAAGCCGTTCGGCACGTCACCGTCGAACTTCCGCGAGCTGGACGAGGCGGTGCACGCCGTCCTCGACGAGTCGCAGGTGTTCCGCATCGACCACTTCCTCGGCAAGGAGGGCACGCAGAACCTGCACGCGCTGCGCTTCGGCAACGGCCTGTTCGACCACGTGTGGTCGCGCGAGCACGTGCGCGCCGTGCAGATCGACGTGCCCGAGACGCTCGACATCGACGACCGCGCGGAGTTCTACGACGGCACCGGCGCCTTCCTCGACATGATCGTCACGCACCTGTTCCAGGTCGCGGCCGAGGTCGCGATGGAGCCGCCGGTGTCGATGGCCGCCGACGACCTGCAGGCCGCCCGCGAGTCGGTCATCGCCGCGTTCCGGCCGCTGGCGAAGGACGACGTGGTGTTCGGGCAGTACGACGGCTACACCGAGACCGAGGGGATCGCCGACGATTCCACCACCGACACGTTCGTGGCGGCCCGGTTGTGGATCGACACCGCCCGCTGGCGGGGCGTGCCGTTCCTGCTGCGCACCGGCAAGGAGATGGCGCAGAGCGAGCAGCAGGTGAGCCTCGTCTTCCACCGTCCCGACGACGGACCGTTGCACCGCGCAACCCCGGATCTCGGCAACGTGCTCACCGTGAAGCTGTCCGGCTCGGGCTCGATCGACCTGCGGATGGTCGTCAAGGAGCCCGGTCCGGAGTTCACGCTCACCAGCGCGACCACCGACCTGCCGCTGGCCGACGTCGAGGACGCCGACCCGCTGCCGCCGTACGTCAAGCTCATCAACGACGTCGTGCTCGGTGACCGATCCCTGTTCACCCGTCCTGACGGCCTCGGCCACGCCTGGGACGCGATCTCGGGGATCCTCGAGGACCCGCCGAAGCCGCTGCCCTACGCCCGCGGCTCCTGGGGCCCGGACGCGGCGTCGCTGCTCGCCGGCCCGGACGGCTGGTTGCTGGGGGAGTAGCCCGTTGTCGGGGGTGGGGTCCAGGCTGCTGCCACCACCCGCCACCGACGCCAGGAGACACCGATGACCGGAGTCGTGCTGTTCCACCACGCGCAGGGTCTGACACCGGGGGTGCTGGCGATCGCGCAGGCGTGGCGCGACGCCGGGCACACCGTGCACACGCCCGACCTCTACGAGGGGCACACGTACGCCACCCTCGACGAGGGCATGACACACGTGCGGCGGGTCGGCTTCGAGGCGATCCAGCAGGCGGGTGTCGAGGCGGTGGCCGAGCTGCCGGCCGACCTGGTCTACGCCGGCATCTCGCTCGGCGCGATCCCCACCATGGCCCTGGCGCAGAACCGGGCCGGCGCGCGCGGTGCGCTGCTGATCGCCGGCTTCGTGCCGCCCGCGGAGTTCGGGACGTGGCCGCCCGGGTTGCCGGCCCAGGTGCACGGCATGTCCGGCGACCCGGAGTTCGCCGACTCCGGTGACCTCGCGGCCGCGGAGGAGTTCGCCGCGGCCGAGCAGGCCGTCGAGCTGTTCGTCTACGACGGCGACGAGCACCTGTTCGTCGACTCCTCGCTGCCGGCCTTCCGTCCCGAGCCGGCGGCCCTGTTCGGCGAGCGCGCGCTGGCATTCCTCGACCGCGTCGGCTGATCCGGCTCAGAGCAACGGTCGCAGCTCGTCGTACGCCCAGGCGGCGAGCGTGGTCGGCGTGGTCGTCCGGACGCTGCGCGGCTGCTCGGGCACGAACCCGTCGCGCAACCCGGTGGACATGCCCATGACGGCCTCGACGAGGGTGTCGTCCATCCCGCCCGCGCGGAGGTTCTCGCGCATGACGTCATCCGCGATCCGTTCCACGTGCAACGGTCGACCGGTGGCGTGGGCGACGATCTCGGCGGCGTCGGCCCAGGTGAGGTCGGCCGGTCCGTGGACGGCCTGCACCACGCGGCCGGACCACCCGGTCGAGAGCAACCACCCCGCGGCCACCTCGGCGATGTCGCGCGGTGCGACCCACGCCAGCGGTGCGTCCAGCGGCAGGATCACCTGCAACAGGCCCGTCCGGACGGCGTCGAGTTGCAGGGTGAGGTTGGTGAAGAAGTAGCCGCAGCGCAGGTGCACGACGTCGGCACCGGTCGCGTCGAGCGCGATCTCGGTCGCGGCCAGGCCGTCGATCTCGCCGGCGCCGTGACGGAGTTCGGCGCCGACGCTGCTCTGGAACACCACCCGCCCGATGCCGTTCTCGCGCACGGCCCGCTCGACGGCGGCCGTCGCGCGCGGGAAGTCGGTCGTTGGGTCCGGCGTGGTCGGGTCGACCCAGTGGAGGGCGTCGACCCCGCGGGTGGCGGCCACGACCGAGTCGGCGTCGAACTGGTCGACGGTGACGACGTCGACGGCCGCTCGGACGCCCGGGTCGAGCCGGCCGGGGTCGCGGGTCAGGGCGAGCGGCCGGACGCCCGAGCGCAGCAGCGCCGCGACGACGTGGTGCCCGACGTTCCCGGTGGGAGTGGTGACGGCGATCCGCATGGCCCCGACGCTAGGTCCAGAGGCGGCCGGATCCTGGCCGTCTCTCGCGGGATGATCGACCGGTGGACGACGATCCGACCGCCCGCGCCCTGGCGCTGCTGGCGCTGCTGCAACCCGGGGCGTCGTGGCCGCTGGCCGAGCTCGCTGCCCGCCTGGGCGCCAGCCCACGCACGGTGCGCCGCGACGTGACCCGGCTGCGCCGCCTGGGTTACGCGGTGCAGGCGCGTCCCGGTCCGGGCAGCAGCTACCGGCTGGAGCCGGGGACCGTCGTCCCGCCGTTGCTGTTCGCGCCCGACGAGGTCACCGCGCTGGCGGCGGGACTGTCGCTGATGCGGGCCCGGCTGCCGGACGACGACGCCGCGGCCCGCGCGCTCACCAAGCTCGACCAGGCGCTGCCGCCGTCACTGCGCCGGCGGGTCGTCGCCACCACGCTCGCGACCGAGGGGCTGGACGGCGGCGGGGAGGGCGTGGGCGCCGCCGACGTCGGACTGGTCGCCGATGCCGTCGCCGAGCACGGCCGGATCCGGTTCGCCTACGTCGACCAGCACGGTGCGGCGTCGGCCCGGGTGGTCGATCCGCACCGGCACGTGCTGCGTGCGGGCCACTGGTACCTCATCGGGTTCGACCTCGACCGCGACGACTGGCGGCTGTTCCGGTTCGACCGGGTCACGGACGTCCAGCGGTTGCCGGGGACGTTCGCGCCGCGGGAGTTCCCGGCCGTGTCGACCCGGCGCTGGTTCGAGACCGACTTCGGCCGGGTGTGACGCCGGCCGGGCGGCTCAGTCGGTGGCGCGGTCGAGTGCCGCCTCGATGCCCCGCAGCAGCAGGTCGGTGGTGACGGCGTACACCAGGTGCGACCCGCCCTCCCAGATCCACCAGGCACGCGGCAACCGCGTCGGCGGCTCCTGCAGCCCGGCGGCCGGGAGCGTGCTGCCGTGGGTGGCCGCGAACAGCACGGCGCCGAACGCGGCGCCGTACCCCGCACGTACCGCAGGGAACCGCCGTGCGAGCAGCGCGTAGGCGACACCCGAGCCGACGCCCATGCCCCAGTGCAACGGTCCGGAGATCTTCTGCCGCTGCTCGTCGGACAGCTCGTCGCCGGTGACGGCGTGCTGCGCGCGGTCGGCGAGCTCCGACGGCGGCATGTTCTCGGGGTGACCGCCGGGGTCCGCGCCGAGCCCGATCCTGTCCGCCGGCGCCGGCGGCAGGACCTTCTCGGCCAGTGGTTGCAGCACGCCCTCGGCCTTGGTCTTGACGACGGTGGCGACGGCCGCCGCGGCGGTGCCGGCCAGCAGGGTCAGCGGGAGCGATGTCGTTCTCATGAGGTGTCCCTACCCACGCCGGTTCAGCTCCAGTCGACGCCGGCGAGTTCGGCGACCAGGCGCCGCCCGCGCACCGGGTCGAGGGCGGCGAGCCACGCCACCCGCCCCGTGAGCCGCTCACGGAAGCCGTCGGCCGGCTCGTCGCGGAGCTGGCTGCGCCAGCCGTGCACCCGGCAGTTGTGCACGAGGGCCTTGAGGGCGTCGCGCTCGCGGCGGGACAGGGTCGGGTGGTCGTTCACCACCGCGCCGAGGACCCGTTGCCGTCCGGACGACCGCTCGACGCGGGTCTTCGTCGTCGCGACACGGAAACCCTCGTCGCGCACGATGGTTCCGGCCACGGCGACGAGGTTGCCGACGGCGGTGGTCGCCGGGCCGCTGAAGGTGAGGTCGTCGACGTAGCGGGTGTACCGCACGCCGTGGCGCGCGGCGAGGGCGGCCAGCCGGACGTCGAGCGCACGGCAGATCCGGTCGGCGAGCGCCGGCGAGGTCGGCGCCCCCTGCGGCAGGTGACGGGTCGCGAGTTCGCGGTCACGCCACCACGTCCGGTCGGGGCCGTCGGGTCCGGGCAGCGGGGGCAGGGTGGTCCGGACGCTGCGCGGCACCGCGTTCGTGACCAGTCGTGCGAGCAACCGGGCCGGTTCGTCGCCGACGCCCTGGTGCAGGAACCAGCCCGTCACCCGGGCGGTGGTGAGCGTCGGGAAGAACCTCTCGACATCGAGAGACACGACGACGTCCGCCGCGGTGTGCTGCCCGATCGCGGCGATGACCCCACGTCCGGCGGTGGTTCCGTACGCGGCGGGGTGCACCGGCACCGGATCGAGGACGCGACGCAGTACCCGTCGTTGGACTTCCTTCAGTCTCTCCTTGGGGATCTCGAGCACCCGTGACCCGCCTCCGCGCGTCGGGCGCACCACGTAGCGGTAGTGCTGGGCCCGGACCGGCCCGGTGTCGGCGTCGGGGCGGTGCCACCGCGCGAGCGCCGGCAACTCGTCGGGCAGGACGTCGAGCACGGCCGCGAGCGCCGCGACGTCGGTGAGATGGGCGAGCGGGCCGGGTGACCGCTCGACCGGCGGGTCGTCGGGTGGTGGGTCGGCGGCTCCGGCCCACCAGTGTGCGAACACCGGCGTCGTGACCAGGGCGGTCACCTCGGCGAGGTCGGCGCCGTCGGGGAACGCCTCGACGAGGGCGGTGGCGAAGCGGCGGTCGGCGTCGGTGGCGAGCAGTCGGCCGTGCTGCTGTGCCAGCCGGACCGCCATCGGCTCCACCCGCCACGGACCGTTGCAGAGAGCAACGACGATGGCGGGGTCGACCGGGCCGGTCATGCGGACGACGGGTGACGCCGGCCCTGCCGTGCCGGGCGCGCCGTCCGCTGCGACGTGTCGCAGGCCGCAGGCGCGCCGTGGGATGCCGTGCTCGGTGCACTGCCCCCGGGGTGACCCCGGAGGGATCGGGTGGACCCGACCTTCCCGTCGCCGCCCCGCCGCCGCACGCAGCGGGACGTTACCGCCGCGCGCCGGTGCGCGTCACCCGGCGGGGAACGGGGCCGCGAGGTAG
>CAXUNA010000141.1:0-8061 GCA_964252095.1 uncultured Jatrophihabitans sp.
TTGATGTTCCGGGTCGTGCTGGTCGACCGCCGCGACCGGATGGCCCGGCGCCCGCTCGACGCCCAGGTCGCCGCGGCGGAGGTCCCCGCGCTGGTGCTGCTCGGCGGCCGCGACCACTTCTACGGCGCCCGGTCCGCAGCTCGCTACCGCGCCGCCGGCGCGCGGGTCGAGGTGATCGCCGCCAGCGGGCACGCGATGCCGGTCGGGCACCCGGCCGACACCGCCGCGTCCATCGAAGGATTCGTGTCGTCGCACGGGTGACGCGGGCACCCGCCCGGCGGCAGCACGCCACGACTTCCCTACGAGGTGTCCGGATCGTCCCGCCGGAGATGATCCCCGGGCCGGTCTCAGTGCGTCGAGGACTCCCCGCCGAGGTTGATCGCGATGACCCCCGCGACCACCAGCACGATGCCGCCGACCTTGAGCCAGCTGAAGCGTTCGTCGAAGACCAACAGCCCCACCACGGCGACGAGCGACGTGCCGACGCCGGCCCAGATCGCGTAGGCGGTGCCGACATCGAGCTTCTTGATCGCGAGGGTCAGGCAGCCGAAGCAGAGCAGGTAGGCGACCGCCATGGCCGCGCCCCACCAGAGCTTGGTGAACCCGTCACTGAGCTTGAGCGCGGTGGTGGCGAACACCTCGAGCACGATCGCTGCGCCCAGCAGCACCCACTTCACGAGGGATCATCTTGCCCGATGACGACACGACCCGTACACGACGCTGACCGCAGCCCCCGGACGTCCCGAGGGCTGCGGTCAGGCGACGGCAGCGGACCGGCGACTACTTCACGGCCCCCAGCGACAGGCCCTGCACCAGCTTGTCCTGTGCCGCGAACCCGGCGACGAGCACCGGCAGCGAGACGGCGGTGGCCGCTGCGCAGACCTTGGCGAGGAACAGGCCCTGGCTGGAGACGAAGCTGGTGAGGAACACCGGCGACGTCGACGCGATGGTCGAGGTGAGGACGCGGGCGAACAACAGTTCGTTCCAGCTGAAGATGAAGCAGATCAGCGAGGTCGCGGCGATGCCGGGCATCGCGATCGGGCGCACGATCCGCCACAGGATGCCGATGAGGCCGGCGCCGTCGATCGACGCCGCCTCGAGGATCGCCGGTGGCACCTCGGCGAGGAACGACCGCATCATCCACACCGCGATCGGCAGGTTCATCGACGTGTACAGGATGATGAGCAGCCAGATGTTGTCGAGCAGGCCGAGGTTCTGCGCCAGGATGTAGATCGGCAGCAGCGCCGCGACCATCGGCAGCATCTTGGTCGACAGGAAGAAGAACATCACGTCGGTCCACTTGCGGACCGGCTTGATCGACAGCGCGTAGGCCGCGGGGATCGCGAGCAGCAACACGATCAACGTCGACACGATGCTCGCCGTGAACGAGTTGATGATGTACGGCCACGGGCTCGCGCCCGACGCCCCGAAGAAGTTCCGCCAGCCGTCCAGCGTGAGCCCCACCCCGATCGACGGCGGGTTGGTGGCGGCGTCCTGCTCGGAGTGGAACGAGGTCAGGAACATGAAGGCGACCGGGACGAAGAAGATGATCGCGATGATCCAGGAGACCAGGCCGATCGCGATCGTGCCGCGACGCGTGCCCTGCCGGCCGCCCGGCGGGTTCGGCTTCTTGAACTTCACGCGGGGGGCGGCGGGCTGCAACCCGGAGGGGGCGGTGTCCTGCCCGGCGGTGGCGGCGGTCATGGCTCAGGACTCCTTGAACAGCGAGGACACGGTTCGCAGCGCGAACGTGGCGAGGATGAGTGACGCGACCACGACCACGACGCCCTGCGCCGAGGCCAGGCCGTACTCGTGGCCCTGGTAGAAGGTCCGGTAGATCGTGTACGGCAGGTTGGCCGTGCCACCGCCGCCGGACGTGATCGTGAAGACGGCGTCGAAGTTCTGCACGATGTAGATCGACCCGAGCAGCGCACCCAGCTCGAGGTACTGGCGCATGTGCGGCAGCGTGATCGCCTTGAAGACCGCCCAGCCACCGGCGCCGTCGACCTTGGCCGCCTCGATGATCTCCGGGTCACGCGACTGCAGGCCGGCCAACAGGATGAGCATCATGAACGGGGTCCACTGCCAGATCAGCGCGGCTTCGACGGCGATGGTCGGGTGCGCCCCGATGACGTCCGGTTGTGGCGCGGTGGCCCCGAAGATGTCCCAGATCCAGGTGAGGACGCCGTTGAAGAACCCGTAGGACGGGTTGTAGATGCCGTGCTTGAACAACAGGGCGGCCGCGACCGGCACCACGAGGAACGGCGCGATCATCAGCGTGCGCACCGCGCCGCGACCGAAGAACTTCCGGTCGAGCAGCAACGCGATCGCGAACCCCAGGACGAGGCTGACGAGCACCACGACCAGCGTCATGAGCACGGTCTGGACGACCGAGTCGCGCAGCGTGGAGTCGGTGAAGACCCGCTTGTAGTTGTCGATGCCGTTGAAGTGCCGGTCGCCCGGCCGGTACGAGTTCCAGTCGAAGAACGAGAAGATCAACGTGAACACGAACGGCAGCTGGGTCACGATGATCATGAAGACCAACGCGGGCAGGAGGGGAGCACGACGCTTCCACTGGCCACGCTTCGCGATCTTCTTCAACAGCTGCGGCGAAGGTGGCCCGGTCGGCGTCGTCCGGGTGTCAGGGGGAGCAGTCGCGACCATGAGTCCTCGGGTCTTCCGCGCGGGTGATGGGGACCGGGCTGGTGGTGCTCCGTGCACCTCCGGTCCCGTCACGCGAGGGGATGCGCGACGGGACCGGGGGCGACACGGGTCCGGCAGCTACTTGTAGTTGTCGCCGGCGGTCTGGGCGAGTGACTGCCCAGCCTTCAGTGCGGCGTCGACGGTCGTCTGTCCGGCGATCGCGTTGCTGATCTGTTGTGACACCTGGGTCCCGAAGTCGGTGAACTCGGGGATGTCGACGAACTGGATGCCGATCGTCGGCCGCTCCTGCGTTCCCGGGTTCTTCGGGTCGGCGGTGGAGATGGCGGTCTTGGTCGGCTCCGCGAACGCCGAGGCGACCTTCAGGTAGTCGGCGTTGGCGTAGGTCGAGGCGCGCTTGCCGGCCGGGACCCGGGCCCAGCCGAGCTTCTGCCCGACGAGCTCCTCGTACTGCTTGGACGAGGCCCAGGAGATGAACTTCCAGGCGTTGTCCTGGTTCTTCGAGGCCTTCTCCATGCCCCAGGCCCAGGTGTACAGCCAGCCCGAGCTCTTGGTCTCCTTGACCGGCGCCGCGGCGTAACCGAGCTTGCCGGCGACCGGCGAGTCCGAGGACTCGAGGGTGCCCGCGGCCGACGTGGCGTCGTACCACATCGCGACCTTGCTCTGCTCCATCGCGGTGAGGCACTCGGTGAAGCCCGCCTGCGAGGCGCCCGGCTCACCGTGCGCCTTGACGAGGTTCACGTAGAAGTTCGTGGCGTCCTTGAAGCCCTGCTGGTCGACCTGGGCGTTCCAGTCCTTGTCGAACCAGGTGCCGCCGTAGGTGTTGACCACCGTGGTGAGCGGCGCGAGGACCTGTCCCCAGCCGGTCTGGCCACGCAGGCAGATGCCCTTCATCCCGGGGGCGGCGCCGTCGAGCTTCGCCGCGGCGTCCGCGACCTGGTCCCAGGTCGGGTTGGCGGGCATCGTGATGCCCTTGGCCGCCAGGATGTCCTTGCGGTACATGAGGAACGACGACTCGCCGTAGAACGGCTCGCCGTAGAGCTTGCCGTCCTCACCGGACAGCGACGCGGTCATCGGCGGGAGGATGTCGCTCTGGTCGAAGGTGGAGTCCTTGCTCGAGTAGTCCGAGAGGTCCGCCAGCCAGCCGTTCTTGGAGTAGAACGGGATCTCGAAGTTCGACAGCGTCGCGACGTCGTACTGGTTGGCCTGCGAGCTGAACTCGGTGCTGGCCTTGTCGCGCATGTCGTTCTCCGGCAGGACGGTGAAGTCCACCTTGATGCCGGTGTCCTTCGTGAAGTTGTCCGCCGTGAGCTTCTGGAGGTCCTCCATCTGGGGGTTGTTCACCATCAGGACCCGGATGGTGTCGCTCTTTCCGCTGCTGCTGCCACCACCGCCGCCTGCGCCACAGGCGGTCAGACCGCCGATGGCGACCGCGAGACCGCAACCCGCAGCCAGCGCCGTGCGCCACCCGTACGTGCTTCGCTGCACCCTTACCTCCGTGATGTTGTGCTCATGTGAGCAGCTTCGCGCTCGAATGTCGTTCGGACTCTGACCGTAGATCTGGCGTCAGTCAAGGGCCGATGCAAGGATGAGACCGTTCCTGCTCAGATGAGCGTGGTTCTCCCGGGAAGCTGCAAGGGTTTTCGGCAACGACGTCGACACGGAGGGGTGCCCCATCGTGGTGACCGGCCCGCTCGCCCGCCCGCCGCACCTCGCCGAAGCCGTGCTGCTGGCGAACGTCGCGCGCCGCTTCTACCTCGCGGGCCAGAGCAAGACCGAGATCGCCGACGCCCTGCAGATCAGCCGGTTCCGCGTCGCCCGGCTGCTGGAGACCGCCCGGGAGACCGGCCTGGTGCGCATCGAGATCACCACCCCCGGCCAGATCGACTCCGAGCTGTCGTGGCAGCTGCAGCAGACCTACCAGCTCCAGCACGCCCTCGTCCTCGACATCGGGGTCGACGACGAACCCGCCGCCCGGCGCACGCTGGGCGAGGCCGCGGCCGACCTGCTCTCCGACGTCGTGACCGCCGACGACGTCGTCGGGCTCGCCTGGGCCCGCAGCCTGCACCCGATGGGCACCGCGCTCGACCGCTTCCCCGCCGTCCCGGTCGTGCAGCTGACCGGCGCACTGTCGCGGCCCGACGGCCTCGACGTCCTCGAACTGGTCCGCACCCTCGCCCGGCTCGGCGGCGGCGCGGCGCACGTGTTCTACGCGCCGATGATCGCGGCCGACGCCAGCACCGCGCGCACGCTACGGCGGCAGCCCGACGTCAGCCGGGTGCTGCGCCTCGCCTCCGAGGTCACCGTCGCCGCGGTCGGCATCGGCGCGTGGGAGGACGGGCTGTCGACGGTCCACGACGCGTTCGCCCCGTCCGACCGGGCCGCGCTGGCCGCGGCGGGCGTGGTCGCCGACGTCTCGGGCGTCCTGCTCGACGCCGACGGCAAACCGGTCGAGAACCTCATGACCCAACGGGTCATCGGGTTCACCGCCGCCGACCTGCAGGCGATCCCGACCGTCATCGCCGTCGCGTACGGCGACGCCAAGGCGGCCGCGGTCGCGAGCGCGCTGTCCGGCGGCCACGTCAACGCGCTGGTGACGCACCGCGCGATGGCCGAGGCGCTGCTGGGCATGCGCGAACCGGCCTCGACCGAGTCGACCCGGGGGCGCCGCGGTGTTTCCTGACGACGGCTTCGAGGTGATGGTCGGCGGTACGGCGAACGCCGGGCGGGTCCGTCGCCGGGGGTCCGAGGTGTGGCGGCCGCGGCTGCCCGGTGCCACGGCCCGGCACGCCCTCCTGC
This sequence comes from uncultured Jatrophihabitans sp., assembly GCA_964252095.1. Classification (GTDB taxonomy): domain Bacteria; phylum Actinomycetota; class Actinomycetes; order Mycobacteriales; family Jatrophihabitantaceae; genus CAXUNA01. Next base: position 5,461 of record CAXUNA010000141.1, read on the forward strand.
GCCACCTCGAACGCGCCGGCTTCGAGGGAGCGCCCCGGGTACGACGATTGGCGGACGACGTCGAGGTGCTCTCGTACCTGCCCGGTGAGGTGCCCGACCCGGCGTTGGCGCCGGGTTCCGAGCTCGCGTCCTGGGCGTCCGGCGACGATTCCCTCGCCAGTGTCGGGTCATTGCTACGCGAGTTGCATGATGCAACGCTCGGGTTCGACGTCTCGGCGTGGAACTGGCCCGGGCGGGTGCCGCTGCGGTACCGCACCGGGCCGGACGTCGTGGTCACGCACAACGACCCCCACCCCGGCAACGTCGTCTTCGAGGGCGGTCGCGCGGCCGGGCTCATCGACTTCGACCTCGCCGCGCCGGCCACCCGGTCGTGGGGCCCCGCCGCGGCCGCGTGTTTCTGGGTGCCGATGCTCGACCCGGCCGACGTCGACGACCCCCGCGCCGGCCGCTTCGTCGAACGCTTCGAGGTGCTGTGCGACGGGTACGGCGCCGACCCCGACCTGCGTGACCGGGTCCGCGCGGCGGCCCTCGACGCCCACGACTGGATCTACCGGGTGATCCGCGAGGGCGCCGAGGCGGGCCACCCGGGCTTCGTCCGTTCCTGGCGGACCCGCCGCGACGCCGCCGAGCGCGGCCGGGCCTGGATCCAGCGCACCTACGCCGCCTGACCTGCGCCACTCAACGGGTCTCGGGCACGCTCCGGGCGGCGTCGATGACGCGGTCGAGACCCTCGCGCAGGCGCTCGAGATCGGCGAGCGACATGCCCAGCTGTGCCACCACGGCGGGCGGGACCCGTTCGGCCTTCTTCCGCAGCGCCTTCCCGGCGGTGGTGAGGGCGACGCGCAGGACGCGTTCGTCCCGCGGATCGCGGGTGCGGGTGACCCACCCGTCCGCCTCGAGCCGTTTCACCAGCGGCGACAGCGTGCCGGGGTCGAGGGCGAGGGTCTCGGACAGGGACCGCAGCGACCGCCGGTCGGTGTCCCACAGGGCGAGCAGGACGAGGTACTGCGGGTGGGTGAGCCCGAGCGGCTCGAGCAACGGCCGGTAGACGGCATTGACGGTGCGCGATGCCACGGCCAGCGCGAAACAGACCTGCCGCTCGAGGGCGAGGACGTTCGTCGCGTCGCCGGTGGTCACCTTGCCGTCGGTCACAGCACCGAGCCTACCGCGGAGCTTGGTGTCATCATCATTGGTGTACAAACGATCTGGACACCATTGACAGGGGGAGGCACCCGCCATGACCGGTGGAGAACCGCGCGGCCGATGGTCGCGGCTGTTGTTCAAGCTCATGGGCCCGGCCGAGATGGGCCCGTACGGGCCGCCGGTCCCGCCACCCGCACCGCGCCCGCGGGACAGCAAGGGCCGGCTGATCAAGGCCCCCAAGGCCTGAGGCGACAGCGGTGTCCCCCTCGTGGGGGACACCGGAAGTGCACTCTCGTGGGGGATTCGCCGCGGCTCCCGGATTCCTAGCCTTGTCGACGTCGCCACCGCACCGGTGGCGCGTCACGAGAGGAGGGCCCGATGCGGCCCGTCACCGCCCCCGCCCGGACCCGGTTCGGCCGGTTCTGGCGACACCCCGCCGTCTGGTTCTGGTTCGCGCCGATCCTGATCTTCGTCGAGGCGTTGTTCGTCGGTCCTGCGACCGAGGCCTCCCCCACCACGGCGCTGGCGTTGAACGCCGCGTCGGGTGTCGTGGTCACGGGGCTCTACCTGTTGATCATGCGGCGGGTCGCGCACCGCCGGACCCCGGAGCTCGCGCTGCGCCGGGCCGTGCCGGAACTGGTGCGCGGTGCAGCGGTCGGCGCGGCGTTCATCCTCGCCAGCGTGTTCACGGTCGTCGCCCTCGGTGGTTACCGCTTCACCGGCGGCGCGGGCGACGTTCTCATGGTCGTGCTGACGACGCTCGTCGGCTCGCTGTCCGGAGCGGCGTGCGAGGAACTCGCCTTCCGGGGCGTCGGTTTCCTGGCCGCGGAGCGGGTCGGCGGCACCTGGTTCGCCATCGCCGCCACCTCGCTGCTGTTCGGGTTCGCCCACGTGTCCAACCCCGGTGCGACGGTGTGGAGCTCCGTCGCGATCACCCTCGAGGCGGGAGTGTTGCTCGGTGCAGCGTTCGCCTGGCGCCGCAACCTGTGGTTCGCGATCGGTCTGCACGCGGCGTGGAACGCGCTGGAGGGGCTGCTCGGCGTGCCGGTGTCCGGTCACACCGATCCCGGGCTGATCGGCATCACCGTCCACGGCCCGGCGTGGCTCACCGGCGGCGACTTCGGCGTCGAGGGCTCGGTCGTGCCCGTCCTGCTGAGCGTCGCGCTCGCCGTGCCGATGCTGGTCGCGGCCCGCCGGCAGGGAACACTGCGGCGTCAGTCAGTCGTCCGGCGAGACCAGGCCGGTGCGGTAGGCGTGGATCACGGCCTGCACCCGATCGCGCAGGTCGAGCTTGGTCAGGATGCGCGACACGAAGGTCTTGACGGTCTCCCGGCTGACGACCAACTCGTCCGCGATCTCGGCGTTCGAAAGGCCGCGCGCCAGTAACCGCAGCACCTCGAGCTCTCGCGGACTCAACTCCATGGGCGCGACCCCCTGCCCCGTCGGCCGGGGGTCGCG
>CAXUNA010000141.1:8071-8690 GCA_964252095.1 uncultured Jatrophihabitans sp.
CGTACCGCCCGACCAGCGCCCGGGTGACGGCGGGCGCCACGAGCGACTCCCCCGCTGCCACCGTCCGGATCGCCGCGACCAGCTCGGCCGGCCGCGCGTCCTTGAGCAGGAAACCGCTGGCGCCCGCCCGCAACGCGTCGAACACGTACTCGTCGAGGTTGAACGTCGTCACCACCAGCACCGTCATCGGCTCGGCGACCTGCTCCCCCGCGAGGGCCCGCGTGACCTCGATGCCGTCGCGCCCCGGCATCCGCACGTCCGTCACCACGACGTCGGGCCGCAGCTCCAGCGCGAGGACGACGGCGCGGTCACCGTCGGCAGCCTCGCCCACGACCGTCATGTCGTCCTGGGTCCCGATGATCGTCACCAGCCCGGTACGGACGAGGTCCTGGTCGTCGGCGACGAGGATCCGCAGCGGGGCGGTCACGGCCGGTCGTCCCGCAGCGGCAACGACGCCCGCACCACGAACTCCCCGCGCGTGCGGTCCGGTGCGGCGTCGAACGTCCCGCCCAGCAGGGCCACCCGCTCCCGCAGGCCGGCGAGTCCGTGCCCGGAACCGCGGACCCGCGCCGGCGCCGGCGCCGCGCCGGCCGGCAGCCGGGTAGCCACCGCCCCCCCC
>CAXUNA010000142.1:0-8664 GCA_964252095.1 uncultured Jatrophihabitans sp.
TGGGTGCACGCGGCGACCGCGGCGGCGTACGTCGCCGGGAAACGCACGGTGGCGTAGGCCGCGAGTTCGGCGGGCGAGCGCACGACGTGACCGGCCACCGACGACGCCCCGGCCCGGTAGCGGTCGGAGAGGGCCTGGGCCGCCGCGGACCGGCTGCCCCGGCCGACGGCGGTGACGACGCCCGCGACCGCGGGTGGGAGTTCGACGGTGCGCACCGCCCCATGATGGCCGTCGGTCGCCGGAAGCGGTTGTGCCAGGCTGGCCGGGTGGACGCAACGTGGTGGCAGTCGGCGGTCGTGTACCAGATCTACCCGCGCAGCTTCGCCGACGGCAACGGTGACGGCGTCGGCGACCTCGCGGGGGTGCTGCAGCACGCCGACCACCTGCAGTCGCTCGGTGTCGACGTGGTCTGGTTCTCACCGCTCTACCGGTCGCCGATGGACGACAACGGTTACGACATCAGCGACTACCAGGACATCGACCCGTCGTTCGGCACCCTCGAGCAGTTCGACGAGGTGCTGGCCGCGTTGCACGAGCGCGGGATCAAGGTCGTCATGGACCTGGTCGTCAACCACACGTCCGACGAGCACGCGTGGTTCGTCGAGTCCCGCAGCAGCCTCGACAACCCCAAGCGGGACTGGTACGTCTGGCGCGACCGGAAGGACGACGGCTCGCTGCCGAACAACTGGACCTCGCACTTCTCCGGGCCCGCGTGGGAGCCCGACGAGCTGACCGACCAGTGCTACCTGCACCTGTTCAGCCGCAAGCAGCCGGACCTCAACTGGGAGAACCCCGAGGTCCGCGAGGCGGTCTACGCGATGATGCGCTGGTGGCTCGACCGCGGGGTCGACGGCTTCCGCATGGACGTCATCAACATGATCTCCAAGCAACCCGGGCTGCCCGACAGCGAGATGCCCGCGGAGGCCCGCAGCCGCGGCGGTGACCGCTACACCGACGGGCCGCGGGTGCACGAGTTCCTGCAGGAGATGCACCGCGAGGTCTTCGCCGGCCGCGAGGGGGCGTTCCTCACCGTCGGTGAGACCCCGGGGGTGACGACCGAGCAGGCGCGTCTCTACACCGACCCGGCCCGTGCGGAGATCGACATGGTCTTCCAGTTCGAGCACGTCGACCTCGACTCCGGACCGCACGGCAAGTACGACCTGCGGCCGATGCGGATGATCGACCTCAAGCGCAACCTCGCCCGGTGGCAGGACGCCCTGGCCGAGGTCGGGTGGAACAGCCTGTACTACGACAACCACGACCAGCCCCGGGCCGTTTCGCGCTTCGGCGACGATTCCCCAGTGTGGCGCGAACGTTCCGCGAAGGCGCTCGCCACCGTGCTGCACCTCATGCGGGGCACGCCGTACGTGTACCAGGGTGAGGAACTCGGCATGACCAACGTGCCGTTCGGATCGATCGACGACTTCCGCGACATCGAGTCGCTCAACCACTACGCCGAAGCCGTTGCAGCAGGCAACGATCCCGAGGACGTCCTGCGTGGCATGCGGGTCAAGTCACGCGACAACGCCCGCACGCCCGTGCAGTGGACGGCCGGCCCGCACGCCGGGTTCACCGAGGGCGAGCCGTGGATCGCGGTCAACCCCAACCACGACCAGATCAACGCCGCGGCCCAGGTCGACGACCCCACCTCGGTGTTCTCGTACTTCCGCCGGCTGATCGACCTGCGGCACGCCGAATCCGTCGTGGCCCGCGGCGATTTCACACTGGTGCTCCCCGACGACGAGCGGGTGTTCGGCTACGTGCGCTCCTTCGAGGGTGTCGACCTGCTGGTGCTCGCGAACTTCAGCCGTGACGACGTCACCGTGGAGCTCGACGGCTGGGACAGCGCGACGTACGTGCTCGGCAACCACGCCGAACCGCCCGCCGCACCGGCCGTCCTGCGCGGCTGGGAGGCCGACGTCTGGCGCCGCACCACGGGTTGAGTGGCGCGCCGGAGCGTCGAGTGGCGCCCGAACCCGCGCCACTCGACGAGGCGGTGCGCCACTCGACGAGGCGGCCGGGCCGGGAACCGCGGTCCGGTCAGCGCGCGAGGAAGCGGCTGATCACCAGGCGCTGGATCTGGTTCGTGCCCTCGAAGATCTGCATGATCTTGGCGTCGCGCATGTAGCGCTCGACCGGGACGTCGCGGGTGTAGCCGTAGCCGCCGAACACCTGGACGGCGTCGGTGCTCACCTTCATCGCGTTGTCGGTGGCGACCAGCTTCGCGATCGAGGCGGCGCGACCGAAGGGCCGGTCGGCGTCGCGGCGGCGGGCGGCGTCGAGCATCGTCGCGCGGGCGGAGTCGGTGGCAGCGGCCATGTCGGCGAGCAGGAACCCGAGGCCCTGGTGGTCGATGATCGCCTTGCCGAACGTCTCGCGTTCCTTGGCGTAGGCGACGGCGGCGTCGAGCGCGCCCTGCGACAGGCCCACCGCGCACGCGGCGATGCCGAGCCGGCCGGAGTCGAGCGCGGACAACGCGATGGCGAGGCCCTGGCCCTCCTCACCGATCAGGGCGTCGGCGGGCACCACGACGTCGTCGAACACGACGTTCGCGGTGGGGGAGCTGGTCATGCCCATCTTGTGCTCGGGCCGGCCGAACGACAGCCCGGGTGCGTCGGCCGGGACGTGGAAGCACGAGACGCCCCGCGCGCCCTCGCCGGTGCGGGCGAAGACCGTGTAGTAGTCCGCGACGCCACCGTGGGTGACCCACGCCTTGGTGCCGGACAGCGACCAGCTGCCGTCCTCGCCGCGGGTGGCCCTGGTGCGCATCGCGGCGGGGTCCGACCCGGCGTGCGGCTCGGACAGGCAGTAGGCGCCGAGCAGGGTGCCGCCGAGCATCTCGGGCAGCCGCTGCTCGCGTTGGGCGTCGGTGCCGAAACGGGCGACCGGGTAGCAGGACATGACGTGGACGCTGACGCCCACGGCCACCGCCGCCCACGTCGACGCGATCTCCTCGAGCACCTGCAGGTAGACCTCGTACGGCAGGTCGGCGCCGCCGAACTGCTCCGGGTAGGGCAATGACAGCAGCCCGAGCTCACCGAGCTGCCGGAACTGCTCGCGGGGGAACTCCTCCTCCGCCTCGTACTTCGCGGCGATCGGCGCGAGCTCCTCGGCGGCGAGACGACGGACGGTGTCGATCAGTTCGACGTGCTCCGGTGCGGGCAGCAGACGGTCGGCGGGCATGGCCCGAACTGTACTGTCGGCAGTCCCCTGGTACTACTGGCAGAGCGGGTGATCTCATGCACGTCGTGACCACCCCGCAGCTGCGCGCCGACGGCGCCACCGCGCTCACCGGCCGCCAGGGCGCGCTGCTCGACCAGCTCACCGACCTGTTCCTCGCCCGTGGCTTCCGCGGCTTCACCCTCGAGGACCTCGCGACCGAACTGTCCTGCTCGAAGTCAACGCTGTACGCGTTGGCGGCGAGCAAGGAGCAGTTGGCCGCCCGGGTGGTCGAGTACTACTTCCGGCGGGCGGCGGGGCACGTCGAGGCGCAGGTGGGGCGGCGTCGCAGCGCGGCCGCCCGGGTGCGGGAGTACCTGCTCGGCGTGGCCTCGGAACTCGCCGCCGCCAGCCCCACGTTCCTCGCCGACGTCGCGGCGAACCCGCTGACCCGCGGCAGCTACGAGCGGCACACCGCGTTCGCCGCCGACCGGATCCGGTCGCTGGTCGCCGCGGGTGTCGAGAGCGGTGACTTCCGCGCCGTCGACCCGGTCTTCCTCGGCGAGGTGGTCGCCGCCGGCATGGACGCGATCGAGCGCGGCGGCGTCACCACCCGCACCGGCCTCACCCATGCCGAGGCGTACGCCCAGCTCGCCGCCCTCGTCCTCGCGGCGGTCCGCACGGAGTGATCGACGGGTTTCAGGGGCGGCGGCGGGTGCGGAGGACGGCGCCACCGAAGAGGGCGGCGAGCAGCGAGCCGACGAGGACGGCGATCTTGGCGTGGTCGTCGGTGGCGGTGCCGTCGCCGAACGCGAGCTCGCCGATGAGCAGCGAGACCGTGAACCCGATGCCGCAGAGGATCGCCAGGCCCAGCACATCGGTCCAGGTGAGTTCGGGTGCGAGCTCGGCGCGGGTGAACCGCGCGGTCAGCCAGGTCGCGGCGAACACCCCGACGGGCTTGCCGACCACCAGCCCCACCACGACGCCGATCGCGACCGGGTCGGTCAGGGCGTCACGGAGACCGCCCGCACCACCCACCGCGACGCCCGCGGACAGCAGCGCGAACACCGGCACCGCGACGCCGGTCGACACCGGCCGGAAGCGGTGCTCGAAGTGCTCCGCGAGCCCGGGGCCGGCGTTCGGCCCGCCGGCCCGCGCGCTGCGGACGACCGGCACGGCGAATCCCCGCAGCACTCCCGCGACGGTGGCGTGCACCCCGGACGCGTGCACGAGGCCCCAGGTGGCGAGGGCGAGGGGCAGCAGCAGCCACCAGGAGCGCACCCGACGCTGCACGAGCACCGTGAACACCGCGAGCGGCACGAACGCCAGCAGCAACCACCCGACGTGGAAGTCCGACGTGTAGAAGATCGCGATGATGACGATCGCGACGAGGTCGTCGACCACCGCGAGCGTGAGCAGGAACGTCCGCATCGCGGTCGGCAGCCGTGACCCGATGACCGCGAGGGCGGCGAGCGCGAAGGCGATGTCGGTGGCGGTCGGCACCGCCCACCCGCGCAACGAAGCACCGTTGCCCACGGCAACGACGATCGTGCAGAGGACCGCCGGGACGGCGACGCCGCCGAGCGCGGCGGCCACGGGAACCGCCGCCCGGGCGGGGTCGCGGAGGTCGCCGGCGACGAACTCCCGTTTGAGTTCCAGGCCGGCGACGAAGAAGAAGATCGCGAGCAGGCCGTCGGCGGCCCAGGCCGACAGCGGCAGGTCCAGGTGCAACGCGTGCGGGCCGAGGGTGAAGGCCCGGACCCGGGTGTAGCCGTCCGACAGCGGGCTGTTGGCCCAGACCAGCGCGGCGACGGCGGCGGCGAGCAACAGCACGCCCCCGACCGTCTCCTGCCGCAGCACCGCCGCGACGCGGGCGACCTCGGAACGCGAACCGTCGGCGAACAGGCGGAACCGCTCCCTCACCCGGCTGTTCCTGCCACGGCAGTTCCACCCCTTTTGTCCGGACTGTCCGCGTGTTACACCTGTGCCACCCGATCATCCCCGACGTCGTGGAGGCCCCGGCCGTGACCCGCTCCCGCACCATCCCGCTCGTGTCCGGAGCGTTCACGCTCGCCGCCACCGCCGTGCTGACCGTGGCGCTCGCCGCGTCCGCCTCGGCCGCGCCGGCCGACCACTACGTCGCGCTCGGCGACTCGTACTCCTCCGGTGTCGGCGCGGGTGACTACACCGACGAGTCCGGCGACTGCGACCGCAGCACGAACGCCTACTCGCAGCTCTACGCGAACGACCGGAGCCCGGCCTCGTACGTGTCGGTCGCGTGCAGCGGTGCGACCACCTCGACCGTGAACTCGTCGCAACTCTCGGCGCTGTCGGCCTCCACCACGCTGGTGTCGATCACGGTCGGCGGCAACGACGTCGGCTTCTCGAACATCATGGAGACCTGCGTGATCGACGGCGAGGACGATTGCATCGCCGCGGTGAACGCCGCCGAGGCGACCGCCCGTGCGAACCTCGCCGGCTGGCTCGGCACGACGTACTCGGGCATCGCCGCCGCCGCGCCGAACGCGCGGGTCGTCGTGCTCGGCTACCCGGTGTTCTACGACCTGGCCGAGACCGGCTGCATCGGGTTGTCCGCCGCCTCGCGCGCCAAGATCGACGAGGGCATCAACCTGGCCGACGACATCATCGAATCCACCGCGTCGTCCTACGGTTTCGACTTCGGCGACGTGCGCAGCGCCTTCACCGGGCACCAGATCTGCGACGACGACTCCTGGCTGCACTCGCTGAACTTCGCCAGCGTCGGGGTGAGCTACCACCCGTTCGCCGAGGGGCAGTCCGGCGGCTACTACCCGGTCTTCAGCAGCCTCGCCGGCTGAGCATCGTTCACCGCGCCCGGAGCGCGGTGTTCGGGTGCAACGATCCGGCGGCCGGAGCGTGGGTCGCGAGCGACCCGACCCCGAGGTCGTACCGGACGAGTTGTTCGTCGTCGAAGTCGAGGATGTAGACGGCGCCGTCGGCGACCGTGGTGCCGCCGAACTCCGAGGAGGCCGGGAGGTCGCCGATCACGGTGCCGCCGGCCGTGAGTTCGGTCGTGACCGTGCCGATCCCGACGTACACGACACCGTTCGCGTAGGTCGGCGTCGTGCGCACGGCGTCGGTCGTGAGCGAGGTCAGCGCGAGCGACCTCCCGTTGCCGGCGTCGAGGACGTTCAGGTCGCCGTCGTCGGACCCCACGTACACCCGCCCGGCCGCGACGGTCGGTGAACCCTCGATGATCCCGCCGGTGGTGGCGACCCAGGTCTCGCCGCCGGTGGAGGTGCGGATGGCGGAGACGTTCCTGCCTGACGCGACGTACACCCGGCCGTCGACGACGGCGGCGGCCCGGCTGATCGCGGCGCCGGTGCCGTAGCGCCAGACCAGTTCCCCGCTCGCGCCGTCGAGCGCGTACTCGTCGTCGTCCTCGGACCCGATGTACACCACCCCGTCCACCACGGTGGGGGACGCCAGGACGATGCCGCCCGTGACGTAGGTCCAGCGCACGGCACCGGTCGCGGTGTCGAGTGCGTAGACGTCGTCGTCGTCGGACCCGACGTACACCGTGGTGCCGACCACGGTGGGCGACGACTCGACCGCCGCGCCGGTCTGCACCCGCCACGTCACCGCGCCGGTCGCGGTGTCCAGCGCGTACACGTCATGGTCCTCGGACCCGACGAACAACGTCGTGCCCGAGACGGCCGCGGTGGTGTCGACCGCGCCGCCGAGCGTCACGGTCCACTTCACGGCACCGGTCGCGGCCGTGAACGCCGCGACCGTCCCGTCGCCGAACCCCTGGTAGACGACGCCGTCGGCCACGACCGGTTCGGCGGCGGTGTACGGGGTGTCGTGGAACTTCGACCGCCAGGTCCCGGTGAGGCCGCCCACCGTGGACGGGGAGAGCTGGTTCTCGTACGGGTCCACCCCGCGGTGGGCCACACCGCCGCTGAGTTGCGCCCAGTTCGTCCGGACGGTGAACGACGCCTGGGCCGAGTACCCCGAGTGCCGGCCGACCGCCGTGAACCAGTGGGTGCCGGGTGCGGCCGACGCCGGGACGGTCAGCGCCGCACTCGTGATGCCGGTCCCCGAGGCGGAGACCAGGGCGATGTCGGTGGTGTCGATGTAGAGGTCGACCGCCTCGTAGGCGCCGAACCCCGCGAGCTTCAGCGTCGTCGGGGTGGTCGGCGGTCCCGCGGTCGTCGTCAGCCCGGCCCACGGCGCGACGGTGAACGCGGCCGCGCTCGTGACCGTGCCACCGGCAGTGGTGACGACCAGCTTGCCGCTGCCCGCGTTGCTCGGGACGGCGACGGTGAGCCTGGTCGACGACGTCACGGTCGCGGTGACGACGACACCACCGGCGAAGGTCACCTTCGACGGCGTGGTGAACCCCGAACCGGAGACGGTCACGACGGTCTTCGGCGGTCCGGAGGTCGGCGTGAAGGAGGTGACGGTCGGCGCCGCCGCGAACGCGGGCGGGGCGGCGACGACGAACACGGCAGCACACACGGCGCCGACCAGCAGCGCGAGACCACGACGGGTTCCGGACACGGGCACATCGTGGGTGAGGTCCGCGCCGGCCACAACGGCCGTCGGCAGCTCAGACCGGTCCCTGATCCGATCGGTGCACGATCGCCACACGGACCGGACGAACGGGATGAACCGTAGGGTCACGAGCATGCGTGTGGTCGTCACGTCGGGCGCCGGCGCGGGGCACCTCGGGCCGTTGCTGCCGGTCGTCACGGCGCTCCACGTCCGTGGTGACGACGTCGTGGTCGTCGTCCCCGAGGCCGCCGCCGACGCCGCCCGCCGCACGGGTGCCGAGGTGGTGGTGTCGCCGGCACCACCGGCCGCGCAGCTCGCCGACGCGTGGGAGCGGTTCCGTGCCGCGCCGCCGGCCGAAGCCAGCCGGATCGCGAACGGGGAGATCTTCGGGCGGCTCAACACCGTCGCCGCGCTGCCGGTGGTGGCGCGGCTGGTCGCCGAACGCCGTCCCGACGTCGTGGTGCACGAGGCGGCGGATTACGCGGGCGTGATCGCCGCGGTTCGACACGGGGTCCCGCACGTCCAGGTGGCGATCTCGCCGGCCGGTGCCGAGGCGGGATCGCTGCGGATCGCGGCGCCCGAGCTCGAGGCGATCGAGCCGGGTGTGACGGCGCTGATCGAGAATTCCCCGTACCTGACGCGGTTCCCCGCGGCCCTCGACCCGTCGACCTACCGCGTCACCCGTCGGTACCGCACACCGGTGCGGCCGGCGGTGCTGCACGGGAGTCCGCTCGTCTACGTCACCTTCGGCACGGTCGCGTCGTCGGTCGGCGGCGACTCCGCGGTCCCCTACCGCGCGGTGCTCGACGCGGTCGGCGGTCTCGGCCTGCGTGTCCTCGTCACGACCGGCCGCGGCCACCGCCCGGACCTCGGCCCGCCCCGCCCGGGCGTCCGGGTCGAGGAGTGGGTCGACCAGGACGAGGTGCTGGCCGAGGCCGCGGTGGTGGTGTGCCACGGCGGCTCGGGCAC
>CAXUNA010000143.1:0-8662 GCA_964252095.1 uncultured Jatrophihabitans sp.
GTCCAGTCGTGGTGCCGGACGCCCGCGTCCTCGTACTCCCAGCCCAGCACCTCGCCGTAGAACGCGCGGGCGCGCTGTTCGTCGGCGGTGCCGAGCGTCGCCCAGCACGGTGCGCCGTGCGGCCAGGGGAGGGTGCGTGGGGTCACCGCACGATCCTCGCAGCTGGGCGGCCCGCCGGGCAGGGCCGTGGGCGACCCGCTCCGGTGTCACGGGTCCCGCTGCGTGCCGGCGCTGCGGTTTCGGGCAAGGTGGGGGCATGAGCTTGCAGGTACAGGGAGTCGTGGCCGTGGCCAAGGGGGCGCCGGTCGAACTGCGCACCATCACCGTGCCGGATCCGGGACCGGGGGAGGTGACGGTCGACATCGCCGCGTGCGGCGTCTGCCACACCGACCTGCACTACCGCGAGGGCGGGATCAACGACGACTTCCCGTTCCTGCTCGGCCACGAGGCGGCCGGCACGGTGCGCGAGGTCGGCCCGGGCGTCACCCACGTCGTCCCGGGCGACTTCGTGGTCCTGAACTGGCGCGCGGTGTGCGGCGAGTGCCGCGCCTGCAAGCGGGGTCGGCCCTGGTACTGCTTCAACACCCACAACGCCACGCAGAAGATGACGCTCGAGGACGGCACCGAGCTCTCGCCCGCGCTCGGCATCGGCGCGTTCGTCGAGACCACGTTGGTCGCGGCCGGGCAGTGCACCAAGGTCGACCCGGCCGCCCCGCCGGAGGTCGTGGGACTGCTGGGCTGCGGCGTCATGGCCGGGCTCGGTGCGGCGCTCAACACCGGCGAGGTCAGCCGCGAGGACACCGTGGCCGTCATCGGGTGCGGCGGGGTCGGCGACGCCGCGATCGCCGGCGCCCGGCTGGTCGGCGCCCGCACTATCATCGCCGTCGACATCGACGACCGGAAACTCGAGGTCGCGCGCGAACTCGGCGCCACGCACACGGTCAACTCGAAGGACTCCGACGCCGTCGAAGCCATCCAGGCGCTGACCGAGGGCTTCGGTGCCGATGTCGTCATCGACGCGGTCGGCCGGCCCGAGACCTGGAAGCAGGCGTTCTACGCCCGCGACCTGGCAGGGACCGTGGTGCTGGTCGGCGTGCCGACACCGGACATGACCCTCGAGCTGCCGCTCATCGACGTGTTCGGCCGCGGCGGCCGGTTGAAGTCGGCCTGGTACGGCGACTGCCTGCCCGAGCGTGACTTCCCGCTCTACACCGACCTGTTCCTGCAGGGCCGGCTCCCGCTCGACAAGTTCGTGTCCGAGAAGATCGGCATCGGCGACATCGAGGCGGCGTTCGTCAAGATGCACGCCGGGGACGTGCTGCGCTCGGTCGTGATGCTCTGATGACGGCCCGCGTCGACAAGATCGTCACGAGCGGGACGTTCTCGCTCGACGGCGGCACCTGGGACGTCGACAACAACGTCTGGATCATCGGCGACGACGTCGAGTGCGTCGTCCTCGACGCCCCGCACGACGCCACCGCGATCGCCGCGGCGGTGGCCGGGCGCGAGGTACGCGGCATCCTGCTCACCCACGCGCACGACGACCACGTCGACGCCGCGGTCGAGCTGGCCGCGCTGGTCGACGCCCCGGTGCTGCTGCACGCCGACGACCGTGAACTGTGGGACCGCACCCACCCGACCCGCCGACCGGACGAGACCGTGGCCGACGGCCAGGAGTTCGAGGTCGCCGGCGTCACGGTGCGCGCGCTGCACACGCCGGGCCACACGTGGGGAAGCGTCAGCTACGTCGTCGACGACCTCGCGACGGTGTTCACCGGTGACACCCTGTTCGCGGGCGGCCCGGGCGCCACCGGCCGGTCGTACTCGGACTTCCCGACCATCGTCGAGTCGATCCGGACGAAGCTGCTGACGTTGCCCGCCGCGACGGTCGTGCACACCGGCCACGGCGACGACACCACGGTCGGCGACGAGTCCCCGCACGTCCAGGAGTGGCTCGACCGCGGGCACTGACGGGTTCGTCGCCGACGGCCGCAGGAATCTGCACCGTCGAGTGGCGTCACATCGGCATCATGGGTCACACTGGTCACGCACCACCTGTCACATCCGCACTCAGACCGGCCGCGTTGGGGAAGGCGTCGCCGAGACGAGTGGAGGTGTGCGATGACGAATGCCCACAGCACGCACGGTGCCCCGGCGACCACGCGCGGGGTGGTGTTCGTGCATGCCTGCCCGCCTGCCATCGCGCCCCACGTCGAGTGGGCGCTCGCAGGTGTCCTGGGCGTGCCACCGCGCATGGAGTGGACCGCGCAGCCCGCGGATCCGGGCTCCCTGCGCTCCGAGGTGGTCTGGCGTGCCCCCGTCGGCACCGGACCCCGCCTCGCCGCCTCGCTGCGCGCCTGGCCGATGCTGGTCTTCGAGGTCACCGAGGAGGGCACCGCCGACTCCGACGGCGAGCGGCTCGCCCACCTACCCGGCCGTGGCTTCCACCGCGCGATGATCGCCGCCAACGGTGACATCGTCGTCGGCGAGGAGCGGTTGCGAGGCGTGCTCTCGTGCTGCGCCTCCGCCGACGACTACCGCCACGCCCTGCACGAACTCGTCGGCACGGCCTGGGACGAGGCGCTCGAGCCGTACCGCATGGCCGCCGACGGCCTGCCCGTCGCACTGCTGCACCAGGTGGTCTGAGCCGGGCTCACGGCTCAACTCTCGGCGTCGCGCCGCGGGACCGGGCGCCGGCCGCGGAAGACGCGGGTGGGCGCCGGGTGGCGCGGGTCGGGCTGCTGGAGCAGGCCGTAGCCCCACCAGTACCGGCCCCGGGGGTCGTACACCGGCCGGTGGGCCGGCAACAGCCGATCGCCCTGGTCGTGGAAGTGGTCCTGGCCGAACGGGATCGCGAGGTGCGTGCCCTCCTCGTCGACCAGGGCGAGCCGCAGCCCGGCGGAGGCCGTGATCCGCTCCAGCGTGGACAGCCTGACGTCCGACCCGCTCTCGGCCTCGAGCCGGATCACCGTCGACAGCGAGACGTGCGCGGCCGCGGCGAGCTCACGCTGACTCGCCCCCGTGCGCCACCGGATGGCACGGATGACGCTCCCGACGCCGTCGGGCGTGACCTCCGGTTCGGCCGGCGGTGGTTCGTCGGGCAGGTGTCGCCACCGCTGCGCCCGCTCCCGGCGTCCGCGCGCGGCTTCGGCGACCTCGACGGGATCCGGCGGCGCCAGCGCGTAGTCGAGTTCCTCGTCGGTGAGGTCCTCCGGCGGCAGGTCCTGGTCGGGGTCGTCGTGGTCGGGGTCGTCCAGATCGGAATCGTCCATCGCGCGAGCCTCGCGCGACCCTCCGACGATTTTTTCCGGGTGCGATCGAGGCCCCGCGGAGGTCCCCCCGCACGTGTACGAGGTTGCACCGCTGTTCCGGTGCAACCTCGTAGTCGCCGCGGCAGGGATCCGCCGGCTCGGCCACAACCGTTCGAATCGGACATTCCGCCCGGTCGGTTCCTCGGCGTCCGGCGGATCACCCGTGCGGTGCCGCGCCGAACACCGGGGGCCGTGCGCCACAGCGGGCCCCGATGGGACCGCTAGAGCTTGCGGAAGAGCAGGGAGGCGTTGTGCCCGCCGAAGCCGAACGAGTTGTTGATCGCCGCGGGCACCGTCATCGTCCGGGCCTCGCGGGGGACGTCGACGGACAGCTCGGGGTCCGGGTCCTCGAGGTTGATGGTCGGCGGCACGATGTCGTCGCGGACGGCGAGGATGGTCGCGATCGACTCGAGCGCGCCGGCAGCACCGAGCAGGTGACCGGTCATCGACTTGGTCGCGGTCACCACGGTCCGGTCGCCGAGGATGCGGGCGATGCCCTTCGCCTCGGCGAGGTCGCCCGCGGGCGTCGAGGTGGCGTGGGCGTTGACGTGGACGACGTCGGCGGGGTCGAGGCCGGAGCGCTCGAGGGCCTGCCGCATGGCCCGCATCTGGCCGCTGCCCTCGGGGTCGGGCTGGACGATGTCGTAGCCGTCGGCGGTGACGCCGGCGCTCGCCAACACGGCGTACGGCGTCGCGCCGCGGGCCTCGGCGTCGGCCCGGCGCTCGAGCACGAGGATGCCCGCACCCTCGCCGAGGACGAAGCCGTCACGACCACGGTCGTACGGCCGGGACGCGCGCTCCGGGTCGTCGTTGCGCGTGCTCATGGCCCGCATCTGCGCGAACCCACTGATCGTCAACGGGTGCATGCACGCCTCGGTGCCACCGACCACGACGATGTCGGCGCGGTCGAGGGTGAGCAGGTCGAGACCGTAGGCGATCGCCTCGGCGCCCGAGGCGCAGGCGCTGACCGGCGTGTGCACGCCCGCCTTGGCGCCGACGGCCAGCCCGACGTACGCCGCCGGACCGTTCGGCATCTCCATCGGGATCAGCAGCGGCGAGACGCCCCGCGCGCCCTTGGCGAGCATGACGTCGTGCTGGTCGATGAGCGAGGTGACGCCACCGACGCCGGTGCCGACCACGACCGCGACCCGCTCGGGCGCGAGGCCGTTCTCGTGGGCGAGGCCCTTGAACCCGGCGTCGTTCCAGGCCTGCTCCGCCGCGACGATCGCCGCCTGTTCGGAGCGGTCGTAGCGGCGCGCCTTGACGCGCGGGATGACGGTCGACGGGTCGACCGCCATCCGGGCACCGATCTTGACGACGATGTCGTCGACCCAGGGATCGGTGAGGGCGTGCACGCCGGAGCGGCCGGCGAGCAGCGCCTCCCACGTCGAGGCGACGTCACCGCCGAGCGGGGAGGTCACCCCCATCCCGGTGACGACGATCTCGTCGGTGCGCAGTGCGGTCACGGCGTGGTACTCCCCAGGACGATGCGGTGGCGTGCGAGCGGGATCGCTCAGCCGTTGTTCTCGATGTAACTCACGGCGTCGCCGACGGTCTTGAGCTTGGGCAGCTCGTCGTCGGGGATCTTGACGCCGAACTTCTCCTCGGCGGCCATGGCGACCTCGACCATCGACAGCGAGTCGACGTCCAGGTCGTCGGTGAAGCTCTTCTCGTCGGTCACGTCGGCGACGTCGACGTCGGCGACCTCGCCCAGGATCTCGGCGAGTCCGGCGCGGATCTCTTCGGTGCTGGCCACGGGTGGTGGTTCCTTCCGGTCGGGTGGTGCGTGGATGGTGCCTGCTTGCGGGTGGACAACGGGGCGGCGGCGCGGTGGCCGTCGCGGTCAGGGGGCGAGGACGACCTGCGCGGCGTACGACAGCCCGGCCCCGAAACCGACGAGCAGCACCGGCGCCTTCGAGGGGATCTCGCCGCGTTCGACGAGCTTGCTGAACGCCAGCGGGATCGACGCCGCCGAGGTGTTGCCGGAGACCTCGATGTCGCGGGCGACGAGCAGGTCCGGTGTGGCGAGCTTCTTCGCGATGAGGTCGATGATGCGCTTGTTCGCCTGGTGCGGGATGAAACCCGCGAGGTCGGCCGGCTCGACGCCCGCCCGCGCGCAGGCCTCGAGCGCGATCGGTGGGATGGCCGAGGTGGCCCAGCGGAAGACGGCCTGCCCCTCCTGCCCGAAGTAGCGGGTGTGCTCGTCGATCCAGATGGCGTTGGCCTTGTCGCCCTCGGTGCCCCAGACCACCGGGCCGAGACCGGGGACGTCGGACGGCCCGACGACCGCCGCGCCGGCACCGTCGCCGAGGATGACGCAGGTGGTGCGGTCGGCGAAGTCGAGCCAGCCGGAGAACCGCTCGGACGCGACGACCAGCGCGTGCCGCGCGAGGCCCGCCTGCACCGACGCCGACGCCTGGTTCAGCGCGTAGGCGAACCCGGCGCAACCGGCGTTGAGGTCGTAGGCGGCGGGATGACCCATCCCGAGCCGGTCACCGACCTGCGGTCCGGCGTTGGGGACCGAGGTGGTGGTGGTGCACGTGGCAACGATCACCAGGTCGACGTCGGTGGGGTCGACACCGCTCGCGGCGAGTGCCTTGGCGCCGGCGGCCTCGGCCATGTCGACGACCGTCTCGCCCTCGGCGGCGAAGTGCCGTTCCCGAACGCCGACCCGGCTCTGGATCCACTCGTCGTTGGTGTCGACCCCGCGGGCGACGCGGTCGTCGTTGGTGACGCCCTCGGCCGGCGGGTAGTGCCCGCGCCCGCGGGTGCGGGTGCCGGGCGTGGTCGGCGCCGGGCGCAGGGTGGTCACGAGGCGCCTCCGGTGGCGGCCAGGGCGGATCGCGCGGCCTCGAGGTCGGCGGGGGACTTCACGGGCACGAGTTCGACGCCCTTCATCGCGCGCTTGGCGATCCCGGTGAGGGTGCCACCCGGCGCGAGCTCGATGAGCGTGGTGACGCCGCGCGCCAGCATCGCCTCCATACACAGGTCCCACCGCACGGGGTGGTCCACCTGCGCGACGAGGCGGCGGACGAGATCGTTGCCGTCTGCAACGACCTCGCCGTCGAGGTTCGAGAGCATGGTCCGGCGGGGATCGGTGACGACCAGCTCGCCGGTGGCGGCCCAGCTCCGCAGCTGCTCCTCGGCGGGCGACATGTACTCGGAGTGGAAGGCGCCGGCGACTGCGAGCGGGCGCACCCGTGCACCGGGCGGCGGTTCGGCGACCAGGGCCTCGATCGACTCGCGCGACCCGGCGGCGACGATCTGGCCGGCTCCGTTGCGGTTGGCGGCGACGGCACCGGCCTTCTCGATCGCCGCGACGACGTCGTCGGCGTCGCCACCGAGCACCGCGGCCATCGTGCTGGGCGGCAGGGCGCACGCGGCGGCCATGGCCTTGCCGCGCCGGGCGGCGAACAGCAGGGCGTCCTCGGAGGTGAGGGCGCCCGCGACGGCGGCCGCCGGGAGTTCACCGATGGAGTGACCCGCGACGACGACCTCGGACTCGCCCTCGGGTCGGCCGTCCAGCAGGCCGAGCTCGGCCGCGGCGGTCAGGGCGGCCACGGCGAGCAGCGGCTGGGTGACGGCGGTGTCGGTGATCTCCTCGGCGGTGCCCTCGGTGCCGAGCCGGACCAGGTCGAGACCGATCAGGTCCCCCGCGTGCCCGACGCGCTCGAGGACACCGGGGAGCTCCAGCCAGGGGGCGAGCATGCCGGGGGCCTGCGCGCCCTGACCGGGTGCGACGATCGCGATCACCGGGTCAGTCTCCTACACCCGGTCCCCGGCACCCAAGTTCGGCCCACTACTGGCGGGTAGGGCGTGTCCCCGGAGCCGTCAGCGGACCAGCGGCGACGCGGCCCGGACCAGGCCGTCCCGCAGGGGTGAGAACCAGCCACCGCGGGCGAGCCGCCCGGCCTGCCACGACCGCGCGGCGATGCGTTGGGCGGGTCGGCGGCGTTCGGCGTCGTACGCGGCCAGCCCGTCGGCGACCGTTGCACCGCGCAACGCACGCGTGAGCGCCACGGCGTCGAGGACCGCCTCGCACGCCCCACGCCCGAGGTTCGGGGTCATGGCGTGGGCGGCGTCGCCGACGACGGCGAGGCGGCCGGACACGAACGAGGGCAACGCCGGGTGCAGGTCGTGGATCGGATGCCGCAGCAACGATCCGGGGGTCGTGGTGCGGAGGACGAGGGGGATGGGGTCGTGCCAGTCGGCCGTCGCGGCGAGGAGTTCGTCGAGGTCCGGTCTCCGGTCGGCCGGCCCCGGCATCATGGCGTACCAGTTGGTGTGGCCGGGGCGGGTGCGTGTGACGCCGACGTACAGCTGCCCCGGTCCCCACGTCTCGCCGTTCGGCCCGTGTTCACCGGGTGATTCGCCGCGCATCGCGATCCCGCCGGCGTACCGCGCGCCGGTCGCGCCGGGGAAGGCCGCCTCCCGCAGCGCGCTGCGCAGACCGTCCGCCGCGACCACGAGGTCGGCGTCGGTGTGCGCGGGGTCGACGGTCACCCCCGTCTCGATCGCGGCGCCCGCCGCCCGGGCGCTGTCGAGCAGGGCGGCGAGCAGGGCCGACCGCGGCAGGATCCGGACCGGCACACCCGACCGACGCTCGACGGCGTCGCGCGGGAGCTTCGTCAGCCGCCGGCCGTCGGGGCGGAAGATCGCGGCGTCACCGAACTCGACGGCCTCGCGCTCGATGACGTCGCGCAGATCGGGCGAGAGGGCCGCGAGCCCCTGTTGGGCGGCGGGCCACAGCCCGATGCCGGTGCCGACGAGCGGGATCTGCTCCCACCGCTCGCGCACCGTGACCTGCCACCCGTCGTGGGCGAGTCCGGTGGCGACGGCGAGGCCTGCGATCCCCGCCCCGGCGACGACAGCGCGACGGGTCATGGCGAGGAGTCTACTACGATCGTAGTGATCGGATACCGTCGAGGCGTGGCGACCCGACGTGACGAGGTGCTCGACGCCACGGTCGGCGTGCTCGCGCAGACCGGCGGCCACGGTCTGACCCATCGGGCCGTCGACCGGTTCGCCGGGCTGCCGGAGGGCACGACGTCGAACCACTTCCGCACCCGCGAGGCGTTGTTCGCGGCCGCGCTGGAGCAACTGTCGAGCGCGGAAGCCCAGGCCCTGGCGTCACTGGGTCCGGCCGCCGCGGCCCCGCCGGACCGCGCGGCGCTCGCGGCCACACTCGCCGAGATGACCGGCTTCCTGCTCGGACCGGGCCGGCCGCTGACGATCGCGCGTCACGCCCTGTTCCTCGAGGCCGCGGTGCGGCCGTCGTTGCAGCCGGCGCTGCAAGCGGCGCGCCCGCCCGGGGGGGGGGTTCTAACCGCCGCCCTAGGCCGGCTCGGCTG
>CAXUNA010000144.1:0-8612 GCA_964252095.1 uncultured Jatrophihabitans sp.
CAACCCAACAAGACCCCACCACAGGGCGCTGTTGCGCTGACCCATTGAGAACGCCCCGACCACTCGCGGGGAGAACTGACCACTCGGCCGTGGGGTACCCGGCGGATCGGGGTGGATCCGAACGGCGGGCGTCAGCCCCAGGCGTCGGGGTCGTCGGCGAGCGGCCAGCCGCCGGCGGCGAGGTGGGCGGAGACGCGGCGCACGTCCTCGTCCGAGGGCGCGTCGAGGGTGGCGTCGGTGACGAGCCGCTTGACGTCCTCGGTGGTCACGAGCTCGCCGCGGGCCGCGAGCGTGGCGAGCTCCCCGGCGATCTCGTCGACCTCGACGTCGGTGAGCTTGCGGCGCAGCAGGCCGAGCAGGACGACGTAGTCCTGCTGCGGGACCCCCGACGGGTACCCGGCGCGCAGCCAGTCGAGGATGCGGCTGGCGATGCCGGTGCGGGCCTCGGTCATGACGTCGTCCTCTCTCGTCACTTGTCGATGATCTGCGGGTACACGTGGCTGAAGTCCAGCACTTTGCCGAACCCGGTCGCGATGATGAAGACCAGCCCCAGCACCACGCACGCCACCACGACGGCGAAACAGACTACGGCGAGCACCCGGCCGAGCGGGTGCGGGCGGGCCGCGGCCCCGCCCTGCTCCACCTCGGCGTCACCGCCGGTGCCCCACGCCGAGGCACGGATGCCCAGCGAGAAGATCAGCGGCAGGCCCGCGCCGGCGATCAGACCGACGAGCAGGATCTGGCCGATCGACTTCATCTCGAGACCGAACACGTGCACGGTTGCTCCTTCGCTCAGGCGTCGACGGTGGCGGGCTGCTCGGTCTTCGCGGGCGCGTCACCGTCCCACTCGTCGTTGACGTTGCCGGCGTGGACCGCGTCCTTGCGCGAGCGCAGGTAGATGACCCCCGCCAGCGCGATGAGGATGACCGTGACGACGATCGCCCCGGCGACACCACCACCGAGCAGGTGCGCGATGTACCACATCAGCGCTCCCACCAGGCCGGACAGCGGCAGCGTGATGAGCCAGGCGATGACCATGCGGCCGGCGACCCGCCAGCGCACCTTCGCACCCGGGCGGCCGAGCCCGGTGCCGAGCACCGAGCCGGTGGTGACGTGCGTCGTCGAGAGCGCGAAGCCCAGGTGACTCGAGACGAGGATGACGGCGGCGGACGAGGTCTCGGCTGCGAGACCCTGCGGCGGCGCGATCTCGACCAGGCCCTTGCCGAGCGTGCGGATGATCCGCCAGCCGCCGAGGTAGGTGCCCGCGGAGATGGCCACGGCGCAGACGATCTTCACCCACAGCGGGATGCCGGTGGTGGAGTGCCAGTGGCCGGACGCGATGAGCGCGAGGGTGATGACACCCATCGTCTTCTGGGCGTCGTTGGTGCCGTGGGCGAGGGAGACCAGCGACGCCGAGCCGATCTGGCCCCAGCGGAAGCCGCGGTCGGTGTACTTCGCGGCGACCCCGATGACCACCCGGTAGATCAGCCAGGTCCCGACCGCCGCGATGATCCCGGCGACGATCGGCGACGCGATCGCCGGGACGATGACCTTGCCGACGACCCCGTCGATCTTCGAGCCGTCGCCGTTCCAGTTGACGCCGCTCCAGCCGAGGCCCGCGATGGTCGAGCCGATGAGGCCGCCGAACAGCGCGTGCGAGGAACTCGACGGCAGACCGAGCAACCAGGTCAGCAGGTTCCACACGATCGCCCCGACCAGTCCGGCCAGCACGATCGTCAGCAGCGGGCTGCCGCCGTCGGCCGTCAGGGCGGCGATCGGCTTGCCGCTCTTGTCCTGGATGTGGACGACGGCGTTGCTCACCGTCAGCGCCACCTCCACCGAGAGGAACGCGCCGACCAGGTTCAGCGCCCCCGAGAGGGCGACCGCCACCTTCGGCGGCAGCGCGTGCGTGGCGATCGAGGTCGCCATCGCGTTCGCCGTGTCGTGGAACCCGTTGGTGAAGTCGAACGACAACGCCACCGCCACGACCAACACCAGGATCACCGTTGCTGCATCCACGCCCCTCAGCCTGTCCCTGCCGAGAGGGTGTCGGGGGTTCTCGGACCCGATTTACAACGCTGTTCACCCCGCGTTCACCGGCGGGGCCCGGCGGGGGCCGGCGAGGTGTCAGACCGTGAGCAGGACCTTGCCGATGTGGTCCTCGTCGAGCCGGCGGTGGGCGTCGGCGGCGTCGCGCAGCGGGAAGCGGGAGTCGATGACCGGCCGCACCTGACCGCTCTCGACGAACGGCCACACGACCGCCTGGGTCGAGGCGACGATGCGCGCCTTGTCCGCCGCCGGCCGGGCCCGCAGCGAGGCGGAGGTGACGCTCGCCCGCTTGGCCATCAGCAACCCGAAGTCGAGCTCGCCCCGGCGCCCGCCCTGCATGCCGAGGTTCGCGATGCGGCCACCGGTCGCGAGCGCCGTGACGTTGCGCTCGAGGTACTTCGCGCCCATGTTGTCGAGGACGACGTCGACCCCACGGCCGTCGGTCTGCTTCTTCACGGCCTCGACGAAGTCGTCGTCGCGGTAGTTCACGGCGAGGTCGGCGCCCAGTTCACGCGCCGCCTCCTGCTTGGCCGCCGACCCCACGGTGACGATCACCTGCGCGCCGTACGCCTTCGCCAGCTGGATCGCGAAGGTGCCGATGCCGCTGGTGCCGCCGTGGACCAGCAGCGTCTCGCCGTACGCGAGCCGGCCGATGTCCCAGACCATCGACCACACCGTGCACGCGACCTCGGGCAGCCCGCCCGCCTCGACCAGGTCGATGCCGCCCGGGATCGGCAGCAACTGCCCGACCGGCACGACGACCTGGCTCGCGTACCCGCCGCCGGACAGCAGGGCGCAGACCTGGTCGCCGACGTCGTAACCGCTCACGCCGTCACCCAGCGCGACGACCCGGCCGGAGCACTCCAGCCCCGGGTAGGGCGACGACCCGGGCGGCGGGTCGTAGTGCCCCTGCCGCTGCAACACGTCGGCGCGGTTGACCGCGGTGGCGACGAGGTCGAGCAGCACCTCGCCCTCGCCGGGCACGGGGTCCGCGACCTCGACGGGCTTGAGCACCTCGGGTCCACCGGGCTCGGAGATCTCGATCGCCAACATCCCGGCGACGCTACTGCCCGCGTCGTGGACCACCGCCGACCAGGCCACGGCGTCCGTGGCAGGCTCGCGCCCGTGACAGCTCCTGTCGTCGTCGTGGGCGACGCACCCCTGACCGAGGCCGACGTCGTGGCCGTGGCCCGCCACGGTGCGCGGGTGGAACTCGCGCCCGCCGCGCGGGAGCGGATCGCCCGCGCGCGTCGGGTGATCGACGCGCTCTCGGTCGACCCCGTGCCGCACTACGGGGTCTCGACGGGGTTCGGGGCACTGGCGACGACGTCCATCCCGCCGGCGAAGCGGGCCGACCTGCAACGCAGCCTGGTGCGCTCCCACGCGGCGGGCTCGGGGTCCCCGGTCGAGACCGAGGTGGTCAAGGGCCTGATGCTGCTGCGGCTGGCGACGCTCGCGACAGGGCACACGGGTGTACGCCCGGGCACGGCCGACGCCTATGTTGCATGGTGCAACAGCGACTACGTGCCCGTGGTGCACGAGTTCGGATCACTCGGTTGCAGCGGGGATCTCGCGCCGTTGTCGCACGTCGCGCTCGCCGTCATGGGGGAGGGGACGGTCGCCGCCGCCGACGGTTCGTTGCATCCTGCAACCGCGGCGGGCATCGAACCGGTGGTGCTCGCCGAGAAGGAGGGCCTCGCGCTCATCAACGGCACCGACGGGATGCTCGGCCAGCTGCTGCTGGCGTGTCACGACGTCGACCTGCTGCTGCGCACCGCCGACCTCACGGCGGCGATGAGCATCGAGGCGATGCTGGGCACCGACCGGGTGTTCGCCGCCGACCTCGCCGCGCTGCGCCCCCACCCCGGCATCGCGACGGCGACGACGAACCTGCGCGCCCTGCTCGCCGGGTCCCCGATCGTGGCCTCGCACCAGGGCCCGGACTGCACCTACGTCCAGGACGCCTACTCGATGCGGTGCGCGCCGCAGGTGAGCGGCGGGGCGCGTGACGTCCTGGCCTTCGTCCGCACGACGGCCGGGTTCGAGCTGCGCTCGGCCGTCGACAACCCCGTGGTGGTGTGGGACGACGAGGTCGGTGCGGGCGTCGACCACGCCGCGGGCAACGCCGCCGCCGGCGCCCGGGTGGAGTCGAACGGCAACTTCCACGGCGCGCCCGTCGCGTACGCGCTCGACATGCTGGCGATCCCGGTCGCCGACGTCGCGTCGATCGCCGAACGCCGCACCGACCGGTTGCTCGACGCCGCGCGCTCGCGGGGGCTGCCGCCGTTCCTCGCGGGCGACCCGGGCGTCGACTCCGGGCTGATGATCGCGCAGTACACCCAGGCGGCGGTGGTGTCGGAGCTCAAGCGGCTCGGCAACCCGGCGAGCGTCGACTCCATCCCGAGCTCCGCGATGCAGGAGGACCACGTCTCGATGGGCTGGTCCGGCGCCCGGAAGCTGCGTCGCGCGGTCGACGGCCTCACGCGGGTGCTGGGCATCGAACTGCTCGCCGCCGCCCGGGCGCTGGACTTCCGCGCTCCGCTCGAGCCCGGACCCGCCACCGGCGCGGTGGTGCGGGCCCTGCGCGAGCACGTCGCCGGTCCCGGCCCCGCCCGCCCGATGGCCCCGGAGATCGAGGCCGCGATCGAGTTCGTGAGGTCAGGAGCAGCGGTCGGGGCCGCAGATTCCGCGCTGCCGACGCCGCTGCGCTGAGCGGGCGCGCGGGTGGCGGGTTGATCAAGGCGCAATGGTCGCGCGCGCAGGTCACCCAACAGCCACACCGCCTTGATCAACTCCCCGAGCCGCCCCGACACCGCGATCAAGGCGCAATGGTCGCGCGCGCCGATCGGTGAACAGCCACACCGCCTTGATCAACTCGGCAGGTGCCGGTCGGGGCGGAACGCTCAGGTCAGGCCGGCGAAGGCCGACGCGCGCATGCCGGCCATCTGGGCGTCGAGCTCGTCGACGAGGGCGTCGGGGACAGTCGCGCCGGCCGCACGCAGCCAGGCCGCGACCATCCGGTGCCCGCCCTCGGTGAGCACCGACTCCGGGTGGAACTGCACGCCCTCGATCGGCAGCGAGCGGTGACGCACGGCCATCACGACACCCGACGGGGTGGCACCGGTGACCTCGAGCTCGCCCGGCATCCCCTCCCGTTCGATGGCCAGCGAGTGGTAGCGGGTCGCGGTGAACGGCGAGGGCAGCGGGGCGAGCACACCCACACCGTCGTGTTCGACCAGGCTGGTCTTGCCGTGCAACAGTTCCGGCGCGCGGGAGACCACGCCCCCGAACGCGACCCCGATGGCCTGGTGCCCGAGGCACACCCCGAACAACGGGGTGCCGCCGGCGGCCGCGGCGAGCACGACCGGGACCGACGCGCCCGCCTCCTCCGGGGTCCCGGGCCCGGGGGACACGAGCACGGCGTCGTACCCGGCGATGGCGGTGGCGGGATCGGCAAGAGCCGCGGCGTCGTTGCGCAGCACCTCGACCTCGGCGCCGAGCTGCGCGAGGTACTGGACGAGGTTGTAGACGAAGCTGTCGTAGTTGTCGACGACGAGGACCTTCACGGTCACCGTTCTAACTGCCGCCGGGCAGGACGGCGCTGGCGCTGGCCGCGGCCGACGCGCCACTCGACGCGCCGGTGCTGCCTCCGCTCGGCGCGCCGCTGGGGGCGCTGCTCGGGGCGCTGTTGTTGCCCTCGTTGATCGTCACGTTGTCGAACGGCAGCCGCGGCTCGGCGAACGGGAAGACCACGAACAGCAGCAGGGCCGACACCGCGGCGATGAGCACCACGACCTGCAGCACACGCAGCGGATTGCGGCCGGGCAACCGGCGCCAGATCCAGACGTACATCAGGCCGTGGCTCGCAATCCCCGCTCGTGGCGAGCGGCGTTCAGGTGCGTCGGGGGCAAGGCGGACGAGGAGTCGGATACCGCTGTTGTATCCGCGACGAGGACAACGCAGTCCACGGCGTGCCTGGGCGTCGCGCAGCAGAGCATGGGGTTGCGAGCCATGGCCTAGAGAGTTCCTCCGAGTTCCTTGGGGATGTCCTTGCCGACGGCCTTCTTGGTCTCGACCAACTTGGCGTGAAGCACCATGCGCTGACTCGCCGAGTACTTCGGGTGGCAGGTGGTCATCGTCATGTAGTTGCCGACCGGGCCGCTGCCGGGCTTGTCGGGCGTCGGGGCGATGACGCCGACGTCGGTGGGCTGGACGATCTCGCGGCCGATGACGCCGTTGCTGTCGGGCTTGGACAGGTCACCGTTCTGGCCGAGCACCTGGTAGACGTACCAGTACCCCGGGACCTGCACGACGACGTTGTCGCCGGGCTTGAGCTGGTCGAGGTTGAGGAACGGCTCGCCCTTGCCGACCCGGTGACCCGCGACCGAGAAGTTGCCCTTCTGACCCGGGAGCGCGGTGCCCGAGTAGTGGCCCGGCCCCTTCTCCAGGTCGGCGTCGTCGACGCCCTCGACCACGGTGAAGTTGAAGTCCTGGCCGAAGCTCGGGATGTAGAGGTTGGCGATGCCCTGACCGGCGGGGATCGTCTTCTGCGCCGCGCCGGGCAGCGGCAGGACGCTCGACCCGACCGTGGGGTTGTCGAGCAGGGTCTGGAACTCCTGGTGCACCTGCGACTGCTCGTGGGCCGCGAACAGGTTGGTCACCCAGACTTCGTAGACCACGAACAGCAGGATGATCAGCCCGCCGGTGATGAGGGTCTGACCGACTCCCCGGGCGACCAGCCGGACCTTGTCGGCGCGGTTGCGGGGCCGGGGGAGGGTCGTGGTGGCGGCGTGCCGCCCGCCGTCTCCGTCGCCGGGATCCCCACCAGTCGTGACGACGTCCGTGGCGGTCAACGCTCACCTCTGCTCACACACGTGGCTCCGCCGGGGGGCGGGGCGCTCGGGCTGCCGACGGGCCTCAGCCCGGCTCGGCGTAGGACAGGTCCAACGGGCCGTCGTACGCGGGCACGGACACGGTGCGGGCATCGGAGACCCGGTACCCGACGCCGTAGTACTGCACGGCCTGTTCCAACAATGACACACCGCGGGAGTTTCCGAGATCCGTTCTCATGCTGTCCGGAGGTCCGATGGCGTCGACCACGTACGGCGGGGAGTAGACCCGCCCGTTGAGCAGCAGGGTGTTGCCGACGCACCGCACGGCGCTGGTCGGCACCAGCCGCTGGCCCGCGATCGCGATCGCCTGTGCGCCGCCCGCCCACAACGCGTTGACGACGGCCTGCAGGTCGGACTGGTGGATGACCAGCTGGTCCAACGCGTCCTGGTCGGAGGGGTCGACCTGCTGGGCGGCCGAGGACGGGGCGTCGTCGAGGGTGACCGTGAGCCCTTCGCCGTGCACCGCCGTCTGGCCGAACGGGTCACCGAGCGCGGCCACCTGACCCTGGACGAGCGAGACCCGGCCGTTGCCCTTGCCGGCCGCCGCGGCCGACGCGTCGACCTGGGCGGTGAGCACCCGCACCGCGGCGTCGAGGCCCGCCACCGTGCCGGTCGCGGAACGCACGGTGCCCGCGAGGTCGGCCGTCTCCGGAGAGCGCAGATCGGTGCCCCGCGCGGTCTGCGCACTGGTCGCGAACAGCGCTCCGGCCCCCAGCGCGACGACCGGGACCAGCACCCGCCAGGCCGTGCCCGGGCGCCGGAGCCGTCTCGCCAGCTCTGCTCGCCTCGACATCGCGCACTACGCTAGCGCCGACAACCCGGGGACCCGACCCGGAGCTGCCGCCCCGGCCGCAGCCCCACCGCAAGCAGATCAGAGCTGAGGAACTGGCCGTGCCGAAGTCCAAGGTCCGCAAGAAGCCCGTCACCGCGACCCGCAGCAGCGGGGTGTCGCGGACGCCGGTCGTCGTCGAGCGGCACGGGCCGTCGCCGCGCTGGTACCCGATCACGATGGCCGTCGTCCTCGTGATCGGTCTCGCCTACATCGTCCTGTACTACATCGCCGGCAGCGACGTCCCCTTCATGCAGCCCCTCGGCGCCTGGAACCTCGCGATCGGGTTCGGCGTGCTGGTGCTCGGCCTGCTCATGAGCGTGCGCTGGCGTTAGCGGACGCATCCACAGCGCCGTCCACGGGTGTGAACGACACCGGTGTCGTTCGTCCCCAGGTGTGGACGGGCCTGTGGAGAATGACATGCGTGTAGTTCATCAACAGCTGTGGACAGGCCTGTGGACGAGCGGTCGTTGAGGTTCGGCCCGGCGCCGGTCTGGGCGTGGGTGTTCGCCGGCATCGCGGTCGTGGCCGCGGGCACGGCGGTGTTCGCCGACGTCCAGGGCCGGGTCCTCGCGATTGCCGTGGCGGTGGTGTTCGCGGCGCTGGCCGTGGCCGACCGGCGGGCGTCGCCGCGACTCGCGGTCGACGGGGACGGGCTCACCGTCCGCAGCGCCACCGGCTCCCACCGACTCGGGTGGGACGACGTCGAGACCCTGGCCGTCGACGAGCGGATCCGGTTCGGGCGGGTCGTCCACACCCTCGAGATCGACGCCGGGGAGTACCTCGCGGTGCTCGGGCCGCGCGCGCTCGGCGCCGATCCGGTCACCGCCGCCCGGCGCCTC
>CAXUNA010000145.1:0-5444 GCA_964252095.1 uncultured Jatrophihabitans sp.
CCGGCCCGCGCGAAGCTCGCCGAGTTGTCGATCGCCAGCGCGGCGCGGTCGGCGACGTCGCGGGCGAGCGCGATCTGCAGGGCGGTGTGCGGCGTCGCCGCGAACAGGGTCAGCAGGCCCACCGTGCGGCCGCGCGCGACCATCGGCACGTTGAGGCTGGCACCCGGAGCCAGCGCCGTCAGCAGGTCCCGGGCCTCGCCCGCCGGCAGTACCGCGATGCGCCCGGGGATGTCCGTGCTCACCACCACCGTCCGCTCGCGGACGGCCCGGCCGGCGAGCGAGTCGCGCCCCGGGACGTCGGGCACCCGGGTGCGGGCGAATAGCGCGACCTCGTCGCGATGCGCCGGGTCGACGTGCCAGGAACCGGAGTCGACGAGGGTGCCGTCGTCGTCGACCAGCGACACCACGCTCCAGTCGCCGAGTTCGGGCAGCACCAGCCGCGCGAGCGTGCCGACGTTGGCCACGACGTCGAGGTCGGCGCCGAGCGCGGCGGACACGGTCGCGACGATCTCGCTGTGCCGCGCCAGCAGCGCCAACCGGTCGGCGTTGCGACGCCTTGCGGTGACGTCGAGGAAGTACAGCGCGATCCCGCCGCCCGCGACCGGCTCGATCCGGAGCTCGAACCAGGTGTCGAGGCCGGGGTAGAAGGCCTCCAGCGTCTGCGCGACGCGGGTGTCCATCACCGCGTCGTAGACCCGGCCGAACTCCAGCTCCCGCGCTCCCGGGAACTCGTCCCACATGTTGCGGCCGACCAGTTCGTCGGCTCGGCGCCCGAGCACCCGCTCGGCCGCGAGGTTGACGCGGGTCATGATCCAGTCGCGGTCGAGGCGGACGTATCCGACCGCCATGGTCTCGAGCAGGCCGGCGGCGTCGCTCCCGCTGCCGGCCGCAGGCGCGGTGTCCGGCGATCCGGGGTCGGTCGTCACCCGCCCCCACCTCCCGCCGTCCGGCTCGTCCCGATCGCCCGTCTCGAGCGCGGCGACAGCATTCCACGACGAACGGGTTCGCGTCGGGTGAGCTCCGTCCCGGGAAGTACCCCGCTACCCCAGGTCGGCGTCGACGACGAGCGGGGCGTGGTCGGACGGCCCCTGCCCCTTGCGGGCGTCGCGGTCGACCCACACGTCGGTGACGCCCGCGGCGAACGACGCGTCGGCGAGCGCGAGGTCGATCCGCATCCCGCGGCCCTTCTGGAACCCGAGCATCCGCATCTCCCAGAACGTGTACGGCGGGCGCACGTCGTCGGGGTCGGCCGAGGCCCGGGGGGTGAGGTCGGCCAGTTCGTCGTCGGTGCCGGACGCGTGCCGCACACGGGTCAGGGCCGCCCGCTCCTGCGGGGTGACGTGGGTGTGGCCGTCGAACGCGCTGATGTCCCAGACGTCGTCGTCGTGCGGGGCGACGTTCCAGTCACCGAACATCGCGTACGGCGCGTCGGCCCCCATGGCCTCGCGCTCAGCCTTCGCCTGGTGGGCGACCGCGGTGAGGAAGTCGAGTTTGTAGGCGAAGTGCGGGCTGCCGACGGTGCGCCCGTTCGGCACGTACAGCGACCACAGCCGCACGCCGCCGCACGTCGCGCCGATCGCCCGCGGTTCGGTGACGCCCTCGAACTCCGGCTGGTCGAACAGCCCGCGGGTGACGTCGGCGAGCCCGACCTGCGACGCGATCGCGACGCCGTTCCAGCGGCCGTCGCCGAGGTGCTCGCTCGCGTACCCCAGCTGCTCGAGCTCGGCCGCGGGCCACGACTCCGCCGTCGCCTTGGTCTCCTGCATCAGCAGCACGTCGGGGCGCCGCTCGCCGAGCCACTCCAGCAGCCGGGGCAGCCGGGCCTTCACCGAGTTGACGTTCCACGTCGCGATGCGCACGGCGACGATCGTGCCGCACGCCACCGACAGTGCTCAGCGCACCGCCCCGCTCGCGCGGAGCGCCGCGACGTCGTCGGCGGTGCGGCCGAGGTCACGCAGGACCGTGTCGGTGTCGGCGTTCGGCGCGGGGGCGGGCGCCGCGACCGTGAGCGGGGTGAGCGACAACCGCGGCGCAGGCGTCGGGACCGGCCCCTCCTCCGTGGTGACCTCGACGCCCCGGGCCAGCGCGGCGGGGTCGGCCGCCGCCTCCTCGGGCAGCAGCACCGGCTCGACGCAGGCGTCGGACCCGGCGAACACCGCGGTCCACTCGTCGCGGGTGCGGGTGGCGAAGACCCCGGTCCAGACGGCCTTTCCGGCCGCCCAACCCCGAGGGTCGTGACGGGTCTGCGGGGAGATCAACGCCCACTCGTCGTCGGACACGAGCGCGCGGACGTCGGTGAGGCGCAGCAGTTCGGCGTAGAACTTCTCCTCCAGGGCGCCCACCGCCACCCACCGGCCGGTCGCGGCGGTCGGGTCGTCGTCGGCGCAGGCGTAGACCTCGTAGTACGGGGCGCCGGTGTCGAGCAGGTTGTGGCCGGCCGGCGCACCCCACGCGCCCATCCGGGACAGCCCGGTGAGGAAGGTCGCGATGTACCCGACGCCGTCGACGATCGCGGTGTCGACGACCTGCCCTCTCCCGGTCGTGGCGCGGGAGATCAGCGCGGCCAGGATGCCGTTCAGGGCGACCATCGAGCCGCCACCGAAGTCGCCGAGCAGGTTCGCCGGCGGCAGCGGCTTCTCGCCCGCCCGCCGGAACCGGGCGAGGTTCCCGGACCGCGCGAGGTAGGTGATGTCGTGCCCCGCGGTGGCGGCGAGCGGGCCGTCCTGCCCCCACCCGGTCATCCGGCAGTATACGAGCCGGGGGTTGCGGGCGAGGCAGGCGTCGGGCCCGAGCCCGAGCCGTTCGGTCACACCCGGCCGGAAGCCCTCGAGCAGCACGTCGGCCCGCGCGACCAGGTCGGTCACCACCGCGAGCCCCGCGGCCTGCTTGAGGTCCACCCCGATGGAACGACGGCCGCGGGCGACGACGTCGCGCGCGCCGCCCGGGTACAGCCCGTCGCCGCCGCGGTCGATCCGGATCACCTCGGCGCCCATGTCGGCCAGCACCATGCACGCGAACGGGCCCGGGCCGAGCCCCGCCAGCTCGACGACCCTGATCCCCCCCAGCGGGCCGCCGCTCGGCGCGGTCATGTCAGGTCCGCTCACGCCGACAGGTTCGCCATCAGGACCTCGCCCGAGGCGCACGCCCGGCCGTCGCCGGCCGTGACCTCGCACCGCCACAACTGTTGCACCTGGCCACGGTCGATCGGGGTGGCACGCGCGGTGAAGGGACCGCTCGCGTCGAGCTCGAGGACGGTGGTGTGGTTGGACATCCCGACCGCGCGGCCGCCGGCGGTCCGGCCGGCCCACCAGAGCGCCGCGCCGATGCTGCAGGTGGTCTCGACGGCCGCGGTGTACGCGTCGGTGGCCCCGGCCGGGCCCGCCCACCGGACCGACGACGCGTCAACGGTCGCCTCGGTCACGGCCATGCCGAACGCCGCGAGGTAGGCACCGGTCGGCGCGGTGGCGGGATCCGACGGGTCGAAGGCGGCCAGGGCGTCGTCGGCGGTCACGATCGCCGATCCTAGGAGGATCCGCCCTCCGGAGGTTCTACGGTCGGTGCCGTGACGGAGCGGACGACGGCAGCCGAGGTCACCGACCGGGCGCGACGGCAGGTGGGCGGGCTGCTCGCCCGGGGCGTGGTCCCCGGCGACTGGGTCGCGTTCTTCGAGCCCGGCGGCGTCGACCTGCTGGCCGCGGTCCACGGGTGCCTGCTCGCCGGCATCGCCCCGGTGGTGCTCAGCCCGCAGCTGACCGCCCACGAACGCGGCGAGTTGCTCGCCGACCTCCCGGTCCGGCTGGTCGGCGACCTCACCCCGGGCCCGCCCGCCGAGCTCGGCCCCTTCCACCGGGCGCGGCCGGTGCACGTGACGTCGGGGACCACCGGTCGCCCGAAGGCGGTCTGGAGCGGCTGGCTCGACGAAGCCGCGGCGGCCGCGCTGCACACCGAGGAACGCGACGTGTGGGGACTGCGCCCGGACGACGTCCACCTCGTCCTGGCGCCACTCTCGCACTCGGCACCGCTGCGTTTCGCGCTCAACACGGTGCTCGCAGGCGGTGCGGTCGTCGTCCTGCCGAAGTTCGACGCCGCGGCAGCGGCCGCCGCGATCGCGGCCCACCACCCGACCACGACGTTCGCCGCGCCCGCCCACCTGCAGCGGCTGCTGGACGTGCCGGGCCTCGACCTCGCGGGCTTCCGGCTGGTCGCGCACGCGGGCTCGCCGTGCCCGGAGCGGGTGAAGCGGGCCGCGATCGCCGCCTTCCCGGACGGCAGTGTCACCGAGTTCTACGGGTCGACCGAGGCCCAGTTCACCGTCTGCCCGCCCGAGGTCTGGCTGGCGCACCCCGGCACGGTGGGGGCGGCCCGCCCGGGGCGCGAGCTGCGGATCCGTGACGGTGTCGTGTGGGTGCGACTGCCCGCACACGCGCGGTTCTCCTACTCCGACGCGCCGGAGAAGACGGCGGCGGCGTGGGACGACGACTGGTTCACCGCGGGCGATCTCGGCGCGCTCGACGACGACGGCCTGCTGACCCTGCACGGCCGTGACGGCGACCTGGTCATCAGCGGCGGGGTGAACGTCTACCCGGCCGAGGTGGAGCGGGCGCTGCGGGAGCTGCCCGGCGTCGACGACGTCGTGGTGTTCGGGGTGCCCGACGAGCGGTGGGGCGAGCAGGTCTGCGCGGTCGTGGCGGGTCCGGTGGCGGCCGAGGACGTGAGCGCCTGGGCCGCGCAGCGGCTCGCCGCCCCGAAGCGCCCGAAGCGGGTGAGGGTTCTCACCGCCCTGCCGCGCACCCACAGCGGCAAACCGGATCGGCGGGCCGCCCGCGGGCTGCTCTGACCCAGCGCCGACGGGGCCCGGACGTCGTCCTGACGCGGCCGTGCCCCGCGTGACCGCGACACGTCGCCCGGTTACGGACACGTGTCGTGCGCGTGGAACGGAGCCGAACGGGGCATCCTCGGGTTCGACAGAGGGGGTGCCCGATGACCATCACGTCCACGGGAAGTGGTTCCACCGGGACCGAACCGGCCGAGGCCGTCCGCGCGTGCGCGGAGACCGGCACGGCCGACGAGCAGGTCGAGATCGTGCGGCGTGCCGAGCGCGGCGAGGACGAACTGCTGCTGCTGGTGCACGTCGACCGGTCCTGGTGGGTCGCCCGCCGGGTCGCGGGCGTCACGCGGATCTGCGCCTACATCGGCGACCACGCCGCCGAACGGGACTTCGAGTTGTTCCTCGCGAGCCCGTCGCCGCGCGGGGCCTGGGTCGAGATCGAGGTCGACGCCCAGGCGGCATGATCAGGGGGTGCGTTCCGTCCCCGAACACCAGCAGGTCGTCGCCGACCTGATCGCCGTCACGCCGGTCCGGACGGTGCCGCTCGCCGAGGCGCTCGGTCGCGCGCTGGCCGTCGACGTCGACGTGGATGTCGTGCTCATGGACCTCTCGATGC